>CACXYG010000013.1:17068-18051 GCA_902771745.1 uncultured Erysipelotrichaceae bacterium
ATCTGACCTACATCGACACCGACAAGAAGAGGAATCCACCAAGCGAATGGTGGGGTGACCTGAGATTCACCAACGATGACCTTGGAATTATCTAAACTGGTGTCATAGTGCTTGAAGTAATTATAGGTATCACAGAAGGTGTAGATGACATTCTTGGCAGCGAGTTTAGCACAATAGACATCGGTTGGATCGGAGTTATTCAATGGCGAGGCGTTATGACCAGAGTTTGGATTTAACCAGATGTCGTTACCAGCTCTGACACCCTTCTTGGTGTTCATGGAGCCAGAACCATCAGACCAGTCTGTGATCATAGAACCCTTAAAGCCCCATTCATTTCTCAAAATGTCAACATTCATAGCAGCATTGGCACCTGCCCAGACACCGCCGACGAAGTTGAAGGCGGACATGATGGCATTAGCACCACCTTTCTTGACGGCGATTTCAAATGGCTTGAGATACATTTCTCTGAAGTTCTGTTCGGTCAACCAGGTGTTCAAGTTGCGAGCGTTATCACCAGGTTCACTCAAGGTGAAGTGCTTGATGTAGCAATATAAGCCTTTGGACTTAGCTCCAAGGATAACTTCGCTAGCCATATAGCCGTTTAAGACAGGATCTTCCGAATAATATTCATAGTTACGACCATTGAATGGCGAACGGTGCATGTTGACACCAGGAGCATACCAACCCTGAAGATTGGTCGCCATACCTTCTAAACCGACCGACTGACCCATCAATTTGGCAAGTCTCTTAGAGAAGGTCTGACCGACTAAAGTCTCACTTGGGAAGGCAGTCCATTCACCAGAAGAGATACCCGTCTGGGTGTTGGTGTTAAAGCCAGCAGGACCATCAAAGTCATATGTTTTTTCTTTACCAATTGATTCACTATTATTAGCTTGAAAATCAATTATACCTCTAAATACTTTTTTAGCTTTATCATCAAGCACACCTTGTACTTCAATATTATTATTACTCATAATTCCATT
>CACXYG010000014.1 GCA_902771745.1 uncultured Erysipelotrichaceae bacterium
TATCGCCAGGGTTAATCCTAGCGCTTGGGCAAAGACTTCACCTTCTTTTTTATTGGTTAGCGCCATGATGGATGCAATCAAGGTTACTACTAATATAAAGCCGGTGGAAACAACCATCTCTACAGCATAAGGGAAGAGACTTGGGCCATCTGTTGCTCCATAAGACAACACTGTCCAGAGACTCTCATCATTGTCAACAAGGACAAACATAACAAGAATAGAAGCGGCTAAGGCAATCATGTTTCCTAATGGAATCCATAATTTACGAGATTTTAAGATATTAAATTGTTTTGTCATTAAAGAATCCTCCCTTTTGGGCGTGCTTTAATTATAACTGATAGAGTTGAATTTGACTTCAAAATCTCATTTTTCGTTCATGATTATCTATCTACTGTATTCATAGTATTCATATATGAAATTTTTTTATTGAAACTATCTTCATGCCCTTTTGCCATACAAAGTGTTTCAAAAAGAGGGAGTTTACAAACATAAGAAAGTGACAAATTTTTTTGTCGTTCTCATTTTGAAAGCGGTAAACCATGTTTTTTGTGCTTAAAACACTAGGCAAATTCGCACAATTGGATAATTTTTACTTCGAAAAAATAATGGTTTTCCGCAAAGTTGTCTAATTGCAAGCGCAAGATTGTCAATTTTTTGAGCTTGGACCATTTTTTATCATAAAAGCGCATTCATGGGTGATAACGGCCGTAATTCATCCATGGATCTCATTGCACAGCAAGTGCAGAAAGGATTAAACAAATGAAGAAGAAATTTGTGATGTTATCTCTTCTCTCTGTCATCGGCATGGCTCTTACGAGTTACGCATCCGCCGAAACAAGTGGCTATGTCGGCGCTAAGAAGTTTGCCTACTTTACTGATTTCAACAGTGTCGCAGAATACACGAAAGCTGGTTCTGCCTTGAACGCTCAAATTACTGGTGAAGGTATGGTCTTATTGAAAAATGCCCAAGCTGGTCGTAGCGCGACTTTACCTCTTTCTGGTGTCAAGAAGATCTCTGTCTTTGGTAAGAATAGTGTTGATCTTCAGTATGGTGGTGGCGGTTCTGGTTCCGGTTCCGTCAAGGGCGAAGTTCAGGTTGATATCCAGAAGTCTTTAGAGATGGCTGGCTATGAAGTCAACCAGAGCTTGATCGACTTCTATAAGGATGACACCAAGTCTGGTCCAAAGAAAACCAATGGTAACTCTGGTTGGACTGGTGTCTCCGAAGCTACCGTCGGTGAAACTGATGTTTCTCTTTATGATGATGAATTAAAAGCTACTTTCGATGACTACAAAGATGCTGCCGTTGTTCTCCTTGCTCGTGGTGGTACCGAAGGTGTCGACTGTAAGACTTATGATGCTCGTGATCACAAGGATGATCCATTAAGCACGAAACATTATCTTGAACTTTCCAAGAACGAAAGCGACATGCTTGACATGATCGAAGAGAAGTTCAGCAAGGTTATCGTTCTTCTCAATACTGGTAATGCTTTCCAGTGTGATCGTTTCGAAACTGATGACAAGATCAAAGCTGTCATTTGGATGGGTACTCCAGGTGCTCATGGTGCTATCTCCGTCGGTAGAATCTTAAATGGTACCATCAACCCATCTGGTCGTACTGTCGATACCTGGACAAGAGACTTCACCAAGGATCCTACTTTCCAGAACTGGGCTGATAACTCTCAGACCAACATCATCGATGGCATCGCTTATCCACAGGATACCATGTTCCATCCAGATGGAACTCCAGTCGATTCCGCCTCTGTTGCCACCTGGAAGGATGAAGAACACAAGGTTGTCAACGGCGGTTTAAACGGTGTCCGTCCATCTGCTTATGTCACCTATGAAGAAGATGTCTACCTTGATTATCGTTATTATGAAACCAAGTACGCCGATATGGAAGCCGCTGAAGCAGGCTCTGGCGACGCCTGGTATAACTCTCAGGAAGGCGTCATCTATCCATTCGGTTATGGCTTAAGCTATACCTCCTTCACTCAGTCTATCGTCTCTACTTATCCAGCTTTGAATGAAACCGTCAAGCTCACTGATGCTGATGATGAAATCACCGTCAACGTCAAAGTCACCAATACCGGTTCCACTGCTGGTAAGGATGCTGTCCAGGTTTACTGGAAGGCTCCATACACCAAGGGCGGAATTGAAAAACCATATGAAGTCCTGGCCGGCTTTGCCAAGTCCAAGCTTCTCCAGCCAGGTCAGTCTGAAATCGTCAAGGTCAGCTTCCACGTCCAGGATCTTGCTTCCTATGACTATAAGGATGCCAACAAGAACGGTTTCAAGGGTTATGAACTTGATGCTGGTAAGTATTCTCTCTCCGTCAATAAGAACGCTCACGAAGCTTATGATGCTGTTGAATTCCAGGTCCAGGACAATGGTATCAAATATGAAAACGACCGTTACACCGATAACAAGGTCGAGAACCGTTTCTCTGAAGACAACGTCTTTGCTTCTCTTCCAGGTGAAAAGGATGTCGGCTATCATCTCATGAGCCGTTCCAGCTTTGCTACCACCTTCCCAACACATCCAACCATGGAATCCCGTACCTTGAAGCAAGGTTCCAAGGCTGCTGAATATCTCACTCATTCCTTCTCCATGGCTGATATCGATGTTCTCCACAACGGCTATCTCCCAGAAGAAGCCTATAAGTCCAAGGATGATATCCCAGCCAACTGGTCTCAGGTCCACTCTGGCAAGGAATTGGAAGCCAAAGATCGTATCCAGTTTGCTGAAATGCGCGGTGTCGATCAGGATGATCCAAAGTGGGATGACTTCCTCAATCAGTTCACTTATGCTGAACTTCAGAAATTCGTTGAAGATGGTTGCTTCCACACCGTTGGCTTAGATGCCATCGGCAAGAAGCAGGGCACTGATAGTGATGGTCCTTCCCAGTACCAGATCATCTGGTGGTGTGGTGCTCCAACTGTTGCTGCCACCTTCAATCCTGAACTTGCTAGAAGACAGGGTGAAATGATCGGTACTGAAGCCCATATGGAAGTTGTCACTACCATGACTTGGGGTAGCTTCAGCTTCACCATGAAGAGCGGTCCAAAGTTCGGTTGGTTTGGTCCAGCTGTCAACATCCATCGTTCTCCATTCGGCGGTCGTAACTTCGAATACTATTCTGCTGATCCACTTATGTCCGGTGTCATGGGTGCCAAGGTTGTTGGTGCCGCTACCGAAAAGGGCTTATATTGCTACTTCAAGCACTTTGCCGTCAACGATCAGGAAAGTGGTCGTGAAGGTGTCGTCACCTATGTTTCCGAACAGACTCTGAGAGAAATCTATCTCAAGCCATTCCAGATGGTCATCCAGGATGGTAAGTCCACTGGTATCATGTCTTCCTACAACAGACTCGGTCTCCAGGAAACTGCCGGCTCCTATCAGCTTCTCACCAAGGTCTTAAGAGAAGAATGGGGCTTCAAGGGTGCTGTCCTATCCGATATGACTCACCATGGCAACAATGCCTTTGATACTGACAAGTACGAAAACATCAACCTCCGTACTGTTGCTGGTGACAATATGCAGCTCGACAACAAGAAATTCAATGATACCATTGAATGCGTCTGGGACGATGAAGCCAACGGTGGCAAGGGCTGCCCAGTCTTCGACTACATCCCTGCTGGTTCTCCAGAAGGTACCGAAGCTACCAAGGTTGAATCCTACACCTGGTGGTATGCTGTCAGAACCAGAGTTCATGAGACTCTCTGGGCTGCTGCCAACTCCGGTAATGTCGATCCAACCATCGCCAAGCTCACTGATGCTATCTCTGTTGAAGGCGAAAAGAATGGTGCTATCACTCTTGCTCTCAATGAAGAAAGCGAGACTGCTGTCGCTCTCAGTGCTGAATTCAGAACTGGTCGTATGTTAGATGATACACATCGTATCATTGATACTGAAACCTATGTCGATCCATTTGCTCCACTTCCAGAAGGCCTCGAATTAGTTGATGGTGCCATTGTCGGTACTCCAGTCAAGGCTGGTAAGACCGTCAGCAACATTCTCACTAAGGTCTATCTCCAGGATGATGACGGTAAGGTTACTGAGTCTCTCATTGGCAGACCTCTGACCATCAACGTCGTGGAAGCTGCCAAAGACAATTCTGCTGAAGAGATCGCTAAGGCCAAGGAAGAAGCTGCTGCCGCTAAGGAAGCTGCCGACAAGGCTAATGCCGCTGCTGAGGAAGCCGCTAAGAAGAACTCTGATCTCGAAAAAGAGATTGCTGATTTGAAGGCTGAGATGGAAAAGAAGACTGGTGAAGCCAAGGCTACTGGTTGCGGCGGAAGTATTGCCATCGCCTCTTCTAGTATCGGTGCTTTCGCACTTCTTGGTACCGCTCTTGCCCTCAAGAAAAAGAGAGAAGAAAAGTAATCTTTTCCCTAACAAGTACGTAAACGATATGTGATAGAAGAAACTGCTAGGGAGTAATCTTTAGCAGTTTCTTCCATGTTAAAAAGTTGTATAAATTAAAGGAGAATCCTATGAAAAAAGCAAACATTTTAGCCTTCGTCTTGCCGATGTTGATGTTAGTAGGTTGCAATGAAACCACCGTTACTCCTACCAGCAGTAATTCTTCTTCTACCACTTCTAGTGTTGCTCAGAGTTCTAAAGTGGAAGAAAGTAGCGTTGCCAGTTCTAATGAAACAACTAGTTCTGTCACCAGTTCTGTTGCGGATACGAATTCCAGTTCTTCTAAAAGCAATGTCAAGACCGTAGCAGTCACGTTTGATTACAACTACAAAGGCGCACCAAAGGCTACCGTTGTCAATGTCGAGAAAGGTAAGGCGGTTGCCGAACCAGATGATCCAACTCGTGATGGTAAAGCTTTTACCGGTTGGGCTGTCGCTAGTGATACTACTCAGATTTATGACTTCACTTATCCGGTCACCAAAGCTATGACTTTATATGCTACCTGGGGTGATACGGGTGCTGAAAAAACCAAGGCTTATACTTTTGAAGCGGAGTATTGTCCATGCATCACCGATGGTCAGGGTATGCAGGGTTCCACCTATTCTGGTGGTACTTCTGGTCAGGGCCTCATCCAGGAAGATTATGATAATGTAGCAGATGCTTCCAATGGTTACTTTGTTCACTTCCTTTATAACAAAGGTGATAATTTAATCTTCAATATCGAATCCGATAAGGCGATTTCTAACGCCACCATCTACATGAGATTATCGGCCGAATATCGTGGTCCAATGGAAATCAACAAGACCAAGTATCCAGTCAAACTCAATGATGAAGTTGTCGATTATGAAACTATTTTATTCCCTAATGTCCCATCTCAGGGCGCTGGTTGGTTGGAGTTCGAAGATTTTGTCTTAGGTATGAACTTATCCTTAATCAAAGGCACCAACAAGATCGAGATGATCACCGATAACGATGAATGGTTATATGGCACGGCTATGTCGACCGCACCAATGGTGGATTGCTTGAAGTTCAATGTTCCTGAATCCACAACCTTGACCTGGCCAACTGCTAAGCTCAGCAACATCGTTTCTGATGATGAATAATCGTAAGGAAAACCTATAAAGAGAGTAAAAAGAATACTGAAAAGTAAACGTGTTTTAGCGTGGGGAATTACTACTCTTTCTGTTGCCGCTTTAATGACAACTGCCAATATTTTGGCAACCCAGACTTTCTATACCATCATCTGTAATAGACTTGGCGGTAAGAGAGCCATCACTGAAGCTGGTGAAAATGCCGGTGCTTATATTGCCGATTATGAAACCAAAGAAGAAGCCTACCGCAACGGTAATCAAGTCACCAAGGATATCTGTGGTGAAGGTATGGTTCTTCTGAAGAATGAGAACAAGGCTCTTCCTTTAAAAGAAGGAGCCAAAGTCTCCGTCTTTGGTAAGAACTCCATCAATCTCGTCTATGGTGGCAGCGGTTCAGCTGCTCCAGAACAAGATGAACCGACAAAGACTATCTTTGATTCTTTAACCGAAGCGGGTTTTTCCTACAATCCTACTTTAAAGTCTTTCTATGAGGATGACAATGCTTCTGGTAACCCAAGACCAGGCAATCCAAAAATGGAAAACTCCGGTGTCAGCACTTTGGCAACTGGTGAGACTTCCGTTGATAAGTACAACGATTCTGTAACCCAGTCTTATGCGGAATATGGCGATGCGGCTTTGGTTGTTTTCTCCCGTATTGCGGGTGAAAACTGGGATTTACCACGTATTGCCGATGATAATCCGGATCATCACTATCTCCAGTTAGATAACAACGAGACCGCCTTGTTGAAGCATATCTGCGACTCTAACAAGTTTGCTCATGTTGTTGTTTTGATCAACTCTTCTAACAACATTGACTTAGGCTTCTTGAAGTTTGCTGATGACTATGCGTATCAGGATAAGATTGATGCTGCTCTTCTCATCGGTTCTCCAGGTGCCAATGGTATTATGGCGTTAGGTGAGATCTTATCTGGTAAGATCAACCCCTCTGGTCATACTGTCGATACGTTATATACCCACTATGAAAATGACCCAACCTGGCAGAACTTTGCGGATAACCGCAAGAAAAATGGTGACGCCTATTTCTTAAATGGTACGGCTCAGCCATTCTACTTCGTCGATTATGAAGAAGGTATCTATCAGGGCTATCGTTATTATGAGACCAGAGGTGCTTTAGATAGCGCTTGGTATGATAAAAACGTCGTCTATCCATTCGGCTATGGTCTTAGCTATACGACCTTCGATGAACAATTTGAAGATGTCCACGGCCTGGAAGCCAAAGCTTTAAATGCTACGGAAACCTTTGAAGTCAAAGTGAAGGTCAAGAACACTGGTGATGTTGCTGGTAAGGATGTCGTTCAGATTTACGCTTCTGCTCCTTATACTGATGGCGGAATTGAAAAAGCATATAAAGTTCTTGCTGGTTTTGCAAAAACCAAGTTGTTAAAACCAAATGAAAGTGAGACTGTCACAATCACCATCAATCCTTATGATTTTGCCAGTTTTGACTCTCAGGACAAGAACAAGAACGGCTATAAGGGTTATGAATTAGAAGAAGGTGATTATACCTTCTATGGCGGTAAGGATGCTCATACAAACTTTGGTAAATTCACCAAGCATTTAGATGCTTCCTATCGCTTTGAAAAAGACCCGGTTACCCAAACCGAAGTTAAACCGCTATTCGAGCATGCTGGTGATCACTTACAGTCCTTGATGAGCAGAACAGACTTCACTGGCACTTTCCCAAAGACGCCAACAGAAGAAGATCAGGCCATTGATCAAGCCTTCCTTGATGAACTCAACAACCGTGATTCTGGTAATGATGAAGATTTATCCGTTATGCCAAAAACGGGTGCTGATGTCAGTATCATGTTCAAGCAGTTGGTTGGCAAAGACTACAACGATCCGTTATGGGATGAATTCCTTGACCAGTTGACCTTTGAAGAAATGGTCTTATTGTTCAATGGTGGTTCTTACTCCACTCCGGAAATTGAACGTCTTGGCATTCCTCAGACCTTGGATTGTGATGGCCCGACTGGTATTGTTGCTTTCTTAGGTACACCAGAAGTCTATGGTACTTGCTATTACTGCTCTGAGGTTCTCTTGGCGCAGACTTATAATGTCGAACTTGCCGATGAGTTTGGTAAAGCGGTCGGTAATGAATGTATCCTTGGCGACCAGAGAACAGACGGTAGTCACTTACCTTATACCGGTTGGTATGCACCAGCTGTCAACTTACATCGTTCTCCATTTGGTGGTAGAAACACTGAATACTATTCTGAAGACTCTTTCATCTCTGGCAAGTTTGCTGCCAGAGTCATCAAAGAAGTTCAGAAGAAGGGTGTCTATACCAGTTTGAAGCATTTTGCTTTAAATGATCAGGAGACTCATCGTTCCTACAATGGTTCAAACACCTGGTGTGATGAACAGGCGATGCGTGAACTCTACTTCAAGCCATTTGAAATTGCTGTCAAGGAAGGTAAGACACTTGGTGTCATGTCCTCCTTTAACCGTATCGGTACCAAATGGACTGGTGGCGACTACAATCTGTTGACCAGAGTCTTAAGAAATGAATGGGGATTTGTCGGCTCCGTCATCTGTGATTTCCATACCGATAACTACATGAACAACAGACAGATGATCTTTGCTGGCGGTGACTTGAATCTCACGACGACTAAGCCTTGGAACAAGGCTGATCCTACCGCTGCTGCTGATGTCAACGTCTTAAGAAGAGCAACGCATAATACGCTTTATGCCATCGCCAATTCCAACGCCATGCGTTTGGATATCAAAGGATATAAACTTCCAACATGGGAGATTGTTCTCTTTGTTGTTGATGGTGCTTTAGGTGGTGTCCTTCTTCTCTGGGGTGCTTGGGCTATTATCACAGCACTCAAAAAGAAGGATGAAGTTGCTGAGTAGAGACAATTAAATTCTGGCTTTCAATAAAATAAGGGCATTTCTTTTATAGGGAATGTCCTTATTTCTTTATTCTATAGAGAATCCAATTTTTACCTTTTCTTATCTTAAGGTGATTGTCTATGAGTAGAGAGAATCAAAGCATTCTTCTTAGAAAGAAGTGGCTCTTTGTCAGTGTTGACGCTAAAGTAAGCATGTACAAAACTGCTAATACGAAAATGTACACTGGAAATTAATAATGCTGTTATCAGTGTCATCCTTCATTCATGAAAATCATGGTGAAAAGATGAAGATGTTTTTAAGAATAACTTCATCTTGTTATTCGGAAATGATATGTTTTCGATTAATTATACGAATGAGTGATCCTATCAAAGGAAAACGTCTGATTGCTCAGACGTTTCTATTAAGCGTTATTTTCTGAAGTTAAGCCTTTGGTTAGGGATTCAATCATTGGTGATGGTGGTTCACTGAAGTTGATGATCAAAGTGAATGTGTTGTTTTCTTGAGAGATGTTGAGATAACCGTCGTACATCGAGACGATGTTCTGGATACTCTTAAGACCAAAGCCGTGGAGTTCTTTTTCCTTGGCGGTCGTCTTTGGAAGATTGTTTTCTGTCTCCACCTGTTCTTCCAGATAGTTCTGGAAGGCAAGGATGATGTTATCTTTGTTACCCTGTAAGGAAACTCGGATAATCTTCTTTTCTTTATCTTGGACTTTATCAAGGTAGTTGACCGCATTGTTTAAGGCGTTGGTGAATAAGGAGGCGATATGGGTAGATTTCATGAAGGAGAGAAGTTGACCGTTGATGTTACATAACAACTGAATGTCTTTTTTGTGACAGATGTAGGCTTGCTCGGATAAGACGATATCAATAGAGGCGTTACCCGTTGCAAAACGAGCGATATTGGTAGAAGAAATCTCCTCTAATTCTTCCTGTTCTTCTTGTGATAATTCACGGCATTCCTGTTGATGACGCAAGTCGTGTTCACGGATGTTGATTCGTTCAATCAGGGCCTTGGTCTGCTCATATTGCATTTCATCTTTCTTGAGCATGAGTTCCAAGATCTTCTGATCCTCTTCCATCTTCTTTTGTCTGGTGTTGAAATCATTGAATAGCAATATTCCTAGACCTGCGAAAGTGAACATCAGCATGACGACATTCTGCGCTGGCGCTTTCATCCAGAAATGAACCTTATCGCTCTTATAGATGGTAGAAAGGAAGACGAAGATGCCGATGCCTAAGAGGGAACTTATTGTAATTCGTATATGATATAACTGAACGGCTTTTCCTTTTCTTCGTCGAGCGATGAAAAAGTAGCCGAGAACGAAGAATAACAGCATGGAGACTGTTACGTGCGTATAATACAAGACATCGTGAGCAGGGAACAATTTGTCGATAGATGGGATGTAGATGAAGGAGAAGCAGGAAGCTGCAAATTGCAGTGCGTAAGCATCCACCGCATAGAAGAGCGCTTGGAAGAAATCGACCTTGAAGGTTCCAAAACAAACTAAGAATAAGATGGCAAATACCATCGGATAACGATAGGTGATATCAATCGGAATGAAGTCGATGCCACCAAGGCAAACTGCAAAGTATAAAGGTAAAATCAAAAACCAACACTTGCGTCTTTCTTTCCACGGGGCCAAGACACAGAATGCAGCAAAGTATTCGAAGAAGAATTCTCTTCCAAATAAATATTTTATAATTACGTTATCTATCATAAGACTATGGATCCTTTCTTAACCAGATACCTGGTGAATGTTGACATGAAATTCTCTTTGTAAAGTCGAGATAATGGGAGGGTGGTTTTGTTCTTCAATGTCACCATATCTCCTTTTACAGAAAGGACACAATCAAGATTAACTAGGAATGAATTACCGCATTTCTCAAAGTTGTCATTTCTTAGTGATTCATATAGGTTGTTCATTGTCCCTCGTATCTTTAACGTCTTCTCAGGGTACTCACTGTCCTCTTTTAAGAAGTAGAACAGATTGTGTTTTTTGACTTCGATATAGACTAAATCCTTCAATGGTAAGACGATGATGCTTTGATAGGCGTGCAACTCGATTTTCTTCTCTTGTGAAGCTTTCTTTTCATGCAAATAAGTCAAGGCATGATCTAAGTTTGCGGATAGTGAATAAGTCTCAATTGGCTTGACCATGTAGCCTAAAGCATTGACTTCATAGCCGTTGATGGCAAATTGGCGATAGTTGGTACAGAAAAGAATGACCATGTCAGTATCGTTTTTGCGAACTTTCTTGGCTACTTCAATACCATTCATGCCGGGCATTTCTACGTCTAAAAAGAGGATATCAGTGACGGGTCTTTCTTCTAAGAAGTCTAACCCAGACTGATAGGTTCTGATCTGGAATTCGATGTTGTGTTTCTTGAAATAGATATTTAGCTCTGCTTGCAGATGAGTCAAAGCCTTCATATCGTCATCGATTAATGTCAAGTTTATCATGATGTAATTATATTATTATCTAAGTTTCTTTTCAATTTTTAGCGGTCTTGTTTGATATGTATTCCGTGCCGTTTTTTTGGTAATCCATGCCAAGCCTTTGAAAGCCTTTACATTTTAAACATATAATTTTTAACAAAGGAACAAAATCGAATATGATCAATATCGGTATAATCGATGTGGATCAAACCATCCACAACAAGTTAGTGTTTCTCTTGGAAAATTATTTTTCCAAGACCGACGACGTGATACGAATTCATCATTTTCATTCAGGGGAAGCTTTCTTCAATCAAGACGAGACAAACATCGATATTCTCTTCTGTGACGTCTTGTTGCCCGATGGCTCTGGAGTGGAAGTGGCCAAGGTGTTTCGTAAGAGTCACCCTTGGCAACCAATCATTCTTCTCAGTGAAAATGATGAGTATGCACTATTAGGGTATCAGGTGTCGGCCACTGGGTTTATCTTAAAGCCAATAGAAGAAAAAAATGTGCGTTTTTTTATAGAAAAAGCACATAATCGTGTCTCTAAAGAGAAAATCAAAGAACTAATCATTAAAACTAGAGAGGGCATCGTCAGCATCCCATCCAGTGATATTCTCTATATTGAAATTCAAGGACATGTGCTCCACATTCACTATTGTTATAAGGATAATATATATAATATGAGATGTCGTGGAACACTGAGTGAATACGAGAAAATCTTAGAACCTTATGGCTTTGCCAGGTGTTGTGTATACGCTCTGGTGAATATGAAATATGTCACCTCTGTCAGGGGTACAGAAGTCTATCTTTCTAAGGCGAATGAAGAACTTCCATTAAGTCGTTCTAACCGTAACGAGTTTCTCAATTGCTTCTATGATTTCTTATCAGAATCCACCATTCTCGCTGCTTAAGTTTCCATTTGTAACATTTATGAAAGGGCTTTATTCACAAGGCCCTTTTTTCTTGTAAAACGTGCCTCGTTTCATGTCAAGGGTGTCGGTTCGGTTGAACCTCTAGGGTCCCTCAATTTATCCTTGAAATAGTTTGAAGTATAGTCCGAAAACACAAAAAGGAGGGATTTATGAAACATTCAAACAATAGAAGAAACATGAAGAAGAGCGCTTTGTTCCTTGCTCTGCCAATCTTGGCTTCCAGCATGGGCGTCATTCTTGGTGGAACTTCTCTTCCAAATCTTGCTGCTATCAAGGGTAAACAGATCATCGGTAAAGACGGTGGTATGTATTATTCCGAGTTCTCTAGCAATGAAGAATTGAAAGAGGCTACCAAGGAGAAAAACATCGAGTTGGTGCAGGATGCTGTTATTCTTCTGAAAAACGGCGGCGGTGCTAGTGGAAACGAAAACATGCTTCCATACACTGACATGAAGAACATCTCTTTATTCGGTGTCAACTCCTGGGCTTATGCCTATGGTGGTACTGGTTCTGGTTCCGGTCAGTTGGAAGAAGGCGCTGATATCTACACCTCTTTAGAAAACGCTGGCTTAAAGATCAACCCAGCCTTAAAGGCCTTATACATGGCTAATTCCGCTGGTTCCTTATCTACCAAGGCCGCTTGGTCCACCCCAACTTATGAAGATACTGAATTGCCAATGGATAAATACACTCCAGCGATTCAGGCTACTTACAATCGTTATAGTGATGCCGCCTTTATCTTCCTTTCCCGTTTAGGCGGTGAAGGTGTCGATGAAGGTGTCAAGAACGTTGCTGGTCGTGCTGATAAGACCATGCACTATCTTGAACTCACCGATAATGAAAAGGCCATGATTGAACATGTTAAATCTAAGTTCGACAAGATTGTTGTCTTGGTCAACTCTGGTAACATCCTTGAAATGGGTGGCTTACAGGATGATCCAAAGATCTCCGCTATCTTATCCATCGGTCAGACTGGTGACTATGGTTTTGATGGCGTCTTAAAGGTTTTGAAGGGTGAAGTTTCTCCTTCTGGTAGAACGGTTGATATCTGGAACAGAGATTTCACAACTGATCCAACCTATCGCAACTTCGGTGATGGTTCCCAGACTATCGATTCTGGTACCAATGATACTTATCAATTAAAGGCCAGTGCTGATGCTTCGGGCTCTAGACTTGGCGTTGAAGTTGAATACGAAGAAGGTATCTACATGGGTTATAGATACTATGAAACCATGCATAGAGAAATCCAGGACGGCAGTGTTGACTTAACTGCTGAAGCTACTAAGGCTGCTTTAGGTAGCAAAGATTTAGGTGATACTTTCACTGATGCTGATGATTGGTATGCTAAGAACGTCGTCTATCCATTCGGCTTCGGTTTAAGTTACACCACCTTCAAATGGGAGAACTTCAACATCGTTGAAAGTGACCCAGATGCCAAGGGTAACAGAACCTATACCGCTACCATCGACGTCACCAATACTGGTACTGTCGCTGGTAAGGATGTCGTTGAAATCTACGTCGAAGCTCCATATACCGATAACGGTATTGAAAAGTCCGTTGTCAAACTCATCTCCTTTGGTAAGACCAAGACTCTCAAGGCTGGTGAAAAACAGACTTTAACCATCACATGGGATTCTTTCGAAATCGCTTCTTATGACTACAATGATGCCAACAAGAATAGTTTCAAGGGTTATGAAGTTGAAGCTGGCGCTTATAAGTTCTATGCCGCTAAGAACTCTCATGATCATGATGCTACGACGGTTGTCTACAACATGAATTTGGAAGCCGCTAAGTTGGATAAGTCCAAAGAAACTGGCGCTGAAATCGAAAACGTCTTCACTAAGAATGAAGAAGGTTCCATGTACAACTATTCTTCTATTTCTCCAACTATGACCATCATGTCAAGAACGGATATGATCGGCACATTCCCAAAAGCTCCAACTGCTGCTGAACATGAAATCATCACGGATGCTGACAGTACTGTTAATCCACTCATCTCCGCAGCTAACAACAACGAAGAATACACCATCACCAAGGGTGAAATCGCCAAGGCTTTAAAGTTTGGCTTCGTCTTCGGTGACGGCAATGACGAACTCAAGGAAAGATGGAATAAATGGGGCAATGACGCTGCCGCTGTCATTCCAGATAACTGGACGCAGGCTGCTGACACTACTGGTGAAGTCAAAATCAGACTTACCGATATGATGGGTCTTGATCCATATGATGATTCCACTTTGGTTGTCTCTGCTAATGAAGAAATCAACGGCCTTAGCCATGCCAAGGCTTGGGATAAGTTCATGAACCAGTTAACCTATCATGAAATGCAGATGCTCAATTCTACCGGTTTCTTCAAGACCTTAGGTATTGATCGTATCGGTAAACAAGAAGCTGTCGATCCAGATGGTCCATGTACCATCGGTGGCCAGACCAAAGATGGTTACATCTCCTCCCGTGGTCCATCTGGTACCAGATATTGGGCTACCTCTCAGACCTTAGCTAACACCTGGAATCTCCAGATTGCCGCTGATTTCGGTAATTTGATCGGTGAAGAAGGTATGTGGAACGGTTACAACGGTTGGTATGCTCCATCTATGAACACTCATAGATCTCCATTCTCCGGTCGTAACTTCGAATAT
>CACXYG010000015.1:0-20082 GCA_902771745.1 uncultured Erysipelotrichaceae bacterium
TCAAAACGGGAGATTTTGCACCAGGATATTGCTTTAAGAGATTATGAATTTCAATCATCAGTCTTCTCCTTCTAGTTCTTGGTTGATATCTTTATCTTTGATCTTTCTTAATGGTAAAAGAGAACCAAAGAACGAACAGAAAAACGAAATCAGAATGACAAACAAGAAACTGTTGATATCTAATAGTGATAAAAAAGAAGGGTACTGCAAAGCGTTTAAAATCGTGTTGATCAGATAACTAGATAACAAAGATAGGGCAAGAGAAGAAGAAAGAATCAAGAATAAAAAAATCAATTGTAGACCAAGAGCGCTCTTGATGGTGTTTCGCTTATTTCTGGTAAACGTCTTGATCAAAGCAAATAAACGGATGTTATCCGCATAAAGAGAGTAGACAGCTAAAAACTCCAACATCAAAGAACAGATGGTGTTGAGAATCAAAAACAAGGTTAAAACCTTCAATAAGGATGAGATGATATCTTTGGTACTTTCCTTGACATCCAAAGCCTGAGAAGAGATGCTCACCCTATCTTTAAAGAATCTTTTCGCATTCTCTTTTAGATGGGAGATATCTTTCTGATAACAGAGAATGCCGTTGGCCTTAAAGTCGTCTTCGTCATAACTGGGGTTGTTCAGCAAATCAAAAGCGGTGGTGTCTATGCCAAGTTCTTCGGAGATATTTTCAAGATAATGACTTTTCAGATAGTCGCTACAATACTGGTAGGAATAATAGATACAGGGTTTATTAAAAGCCTTCTTTTCTTTAGACACACCGACAATCTGAAAAGTGATATCCAAAGAAATAGAATCGCTGCTTTCTAACTGCTTGCTATAAAGTAAAGCCTGATGATGAATGGCGATTTTCTTGCCGATGGCTTGTTTTCTATCCAGTTTGACTTCTTCTAAAAAGGAGTCGTTGACGATGATATCTTCGAGACGAGTGAGGGTATGTCCATAAGCAAGTCTTTTACTATCTTCTTTGATCACCGGATAAAAGGAGACATCTACAACTTTATCATGCAAAGAGATTTCCTGATAGGTTGGAAGAAAGTAGTTTAAACAGTAATAAGGATCCTTGATGTCTAAAAGGGACATCACTTCTTCATTAGGAATAGAATTCTTGGTTAGATGAAGTTTTCCACTGCTAGCAACTTCTTCTTTCATAGATACGTTGGTAACTTCACAAGCATAGTATTCTTTCAAGAGAGAATTCATACTCTCATCCATATGAGAGTTTAAGTTCAACCCGAGGTAGATCAACATCATGTTGAATGCTAAAAAGAGGGTGGAGAGTATGGTTCTGACTTTCTTATGGATGAGATATCGACTGTTTAAATAGATGGCGTTATCGATGGTGAATTTACCTTTGTCTGGTGTAGGTAATACTGGTTTGGTATATTGATTTTCTTCTCCCTTCTTAAGGCATACCAAACTTTTATGTTCCAGCCTGAACAGATAATCAGCAAGGCGGATACCGCTGGTCTCATCGTGGGTGACAAGGAGAATTAAATGATCTTTGGATAAATCTTTTAAAATCTGATAAATCACGGTAGAATTCTTTTCATCTAGTTGGCCAGTTGGTTCATCTAGAATCAATGTCTTTCCCCCTTTGATAAGACCACGAGCAATCGAGACTCTTACTTGTTCGCCACCGCTTAGATGATAGGGATATTGGTCTTTTAGACTTGTTAATTCCAGCCGTTCTAAAACCGGTTTGATCAAGGAAGAAGTCTCTTTCTTTTTCATCCCTTGTAATAGAAGGGGTAGAGAAATGTTTTCTTCTACGGTCAGGTAATCTAAAAGCAAAGGGGACTGAAAGACGATGGAGGATTGACGAGTATCAGTTCCAGTGATGCTTCCTTTTTGTGGTTTTAATAAACCGGATAAGAGAGATAGGAAAGTCGTCTTACCACTGCCAGAAGGACCTAGTATTACGACAAAGCCAGTATCGGGTAAGGAAAGACTGAGTTGATCAAAGATGAGATTGTCTCCATAACCAAAGGAAAGATGATCTATATTTATCGACATATGTTCTCCTCATTAATATATTGGTAATTCAGGAGAAATATTGTCTAAAAAAGCTCGTGATTTCTCACGAGCTATATCTACTTCATCAAGTGGATTGCGTTTAAAAGAAGGCAATAGGAAGTTAAAGAACCAACACCGCCAGGAACGGGTGTGTAGGCTTTGACTTCTCCCTCTTCAGGAACAAAGCCAAGATCACCACCATTGGGGTTAAAACCACAATCGATGATGATGACATCTTTGTTTAAATCCTCTTTCTTGATCAGACCGGGTTTACCAGTAGCAAGAATGATGATTTCAGCTTCTTTGACATAACTAGACAAGGTCTCAGAAGAGACTCTGGAATGAGCAAGAGTGACGGCTGCATTCTTCTTGTTGAGTAGCTGGAAGCAAGGGTAACCGACCTCTGTGGAACGACCTAGGACTAAGGCTTTCTTACCTTCAACGTCGATATGATAGTTTTCTAAGAGGAGACGAACGGATTGACTGGTGGCAGTAAGATAAGTCAAGTCACCACCGAAGAGTTTCCCACGGTTGACTTCTGTCAACATATCAGGATCATATTGCGTCTTGATCAAAGCGAGGAAGTCTTTTTCGTAATCGACTTTTAAAGGACGAGCCATCAGAATGCTTTTATTTTCGCTTTCTTCTTTGAAGATAGCGAGGTTTTCTTCTTTGCTCTTAGCTAAGTCGATAAAACCTTCACTATAAGGAACGTTAAATTTCTCTAACGTCTTTTTGATACCTCTTAAGTAAGCCTGAGAAGGAAAATCCTCTTTGTTGGAATAGAGGTAGAAAGAGACTTTCGTCGTCTTTAATTCTTCTTCGATCTGACTTGCGATAAGAGGGCGTAATTCTTTACCAGATAAAATGGTCATATTAATTCATCTTCTTGGATGCGGGAACCTTTGGTAAGCCTGGCATAGTAAAGACATCACCGGTAAGGGGAACGATGAACTGAGCACCAGTGAATAACCTTAACTTCTTGATGTGAGTGATGTGGTTTTCAGGAACATTGAGCAAGTGAGCATCATCACTTAAAGAGTTTGGAACCTTGGACATACAGATGTTGAACTTGCCATAGCCAGCATCTTTATAAGCCTTGATTTCTTCTAAGATGCCATCGCTATATTCAACACCGGCAGCGCCATAGACTTTCTTGGCGATCGTTTCAATCTTTTCTTCAACAGACATGGTGTTGTTCACCAGTGGTGTGAAGTGATTTTCACCCTTGGCTAGGACTTCTTTGACCTTCTTGGCTAAGGCGACAGCGCCTTTTGGACCATCGGCGTAAGAAGAGTTAAGCGCATATGGAACACCTTCCTTGTCAAGGAAGTCAGTCAAGACTTTGAGTTCGGCTTCGGTATCATCCTTAAAGTGGTTGATACCAATGACAATTGGAACGTTGAAATTCTTGACATTCTTGATATGGTGAGCAAGGTTGGCAAGACCAACTTTGACAGCATCTGGATTTTCTTTGGATAAATCAGCAAATAAGACACCACCATGAAGTTTTAAAGCTCGGATGGAGGCGACTAAAACGACAAGGTCAGGACGGAAATTACCAAGTGGAGAGACGATATCCATGTATTTTTCCATACCTAAGTCAGAACCGAAGCCACCTTCGGTGATGACATAATCGGCCAACTTCAAGGCTAGGTCAGTGGCGATGATGGTGTTGGTACCATGAGCGATGTTGGCAAATGGACCGCCGTGAACTAAGGCTGGAGTATGATACTTGGTCTGGACGAGGTTAGGAAGTAAAGCGGTGTGCATGAGTTTACGGATGGCTTCTCTGCACTCTAACTGTCTGACAAAGATCGGTTGGCCATGCTTGTTATAGGCGACCGTGATATTTTCAATTCTGTTGAGGAAGTCTTCTTCATCCTTGCTTAAAGCAAAGATGGCCATGACTTCACTAGCAGCGGTGATGACAAAAGAAGAATGATGAGGAATGGCCTTCTTGTCATTCAAGCTGGTGGTGATATCTCTTAAAGAACGATCATTCATATCCATACAACGTGGGAAGATGATGCGTTCTGGATCAACATCTAACTCTGACTGCTGATATAATTCGTTATCGATCAAAGCAGCGATGAGGTTGTTAGCGCTAGTGATAGCGTGTAAGTCACCGGTGAAATGAAGGTTGATGTCATCTTCTGGGTAGAGAGTAGCTTCTCCGCCGCCGGCTCCACCGCCTTTGACGCCAAAGACAGGGCCAAGAGATGGCTCTCTTAAGCAGGCAAGGGAGTTGTCGCCGATGGCTCTTAAGCCATCTGCTAAACCGATCGCAGTGGTGGTCTTACCTTCACCAGCCTTGGTTGGGGTGATGGCAGTACAGATGATGAGCTTTGCCTTTCTCTTTAAATTTTTGGGGAGAGTGGTGAGGTCAATCTTCGCTTTGTCGTGTCCGTATTGGATGAGGTTGTCTTCGTCTAATCCTAAAGTCTTAGCAACTGGTCTGATGTCAAATTCTTTAGCCATGGTGAATATCCTCTTTTCAATACTTATATTGTTATCTAAGTCGAAAATTTAATCAATGTTTTTCTAACTCATTTTTGAGTATTTCATAAATTTCGTCTTTACTGCCCGACTGAATGTCTTCAAATTGGTGACGAAGGAAGGTCCTTTGTTTTTTTGCGTACTGATGGGTGTGGATTTTTATCAGGTCGATGACATTTTGATCCACCTTCTTTCCCTCTTGGATTGCTTGAATAATTTCAATATATCCGATGGTGGTAAAAGGACGGGAATTTTTTGGATAACGTTCGTATAAAGAAGTGACTTCTTGAATCAATCCTTGTTTGACCATCTGGTCAATTCTCGTATCGATTTTCTTGTTCCCTTCTTCTTTATCAATCTCTAAACGATAGAACTTCACAGGATAGATTGGTTTGCCGTCATTCTTCTCTTTGATGTCTTGATGAGAGGTTCCTTCATCAAGTTGAATCAAAGCGCGGATGATTCTTCTCGGGTTTTGATGATCGATGGCGTTATAGGTTTCAAGTGAACGTTCTTTTAAGATTGCTTGCATCTCTTCTAAAGACATCGTTTCATATGGACTTGCTCTTTTCTCATCTTCTTTTTGGAAGACATAATTGAAGAGCAAGGCTTTGACATATAAGAAGTTACCGCCGACAACAATCAAGTCTCTACCTTCTTTTAGACAGCGTTCAATGATCGGACGACATTCTTGCTGGAAGTCATAGACGGAGACTTCTTCATCGGGTTCATATTCGTCATAGAAGTAGTACTCTAAGTCTTTGACTTCTTCTGCACTTGGTTTATCGGTACCCACTTGCATGATCTTATAGCATTGATAGGCATCGGCTGAAATGATCGGCACATGAAACTCTCTTGCCAGTTTTAAGGCAAGGCTGGTTTTTCCGCTGGCAGTTTGTCCTAAGATGCAGTAGATCAAAATCCGGTTCTCCTGAACATTCTTTCAATATCAGCACGGCTGATCTTGATGATGGTTGGTCGGCCATGTGGGCAATTGGCAGGGTTTTTACACTTGGCCAAATCCTTTAACAAGGCTTCAATTTCGAATAAGGACATCTTGTGATTGGCCTTGATGGATTTCTTACAAGCGATGTTGGCAATGGTCAAATGAAGAAGGTTAAGCGGATCGCTGGATTCATCATTTAAACAGGCATGAACACAATCAGAGATGACCTCTTCATCATTCTTTTCACTTAAGAAGGATGGGATTTCCATCACTTTGATGGTATTGCCACCAAATTCTTCAGTTATGATACCTAAAGAATTTAATCTGTTGATATGTTCTTCGTCATAGTTAATCTTTTCTTTTGGAGACAATTCTAATGTGATTGGGAAAAGTGGGACAACTCTGCTCCTGACAGAAGCAAATAAAGCCTGGGTCTTTTCATAGTTGACTCTTTCAGCGGCAGCGTGCTGGTCAAGAATATAGAAGCAATCGATACCATCACAAAGGACATAGGTCTGTAAGACCTGTCCGATCGGATGCATCTCAGGAAGTTTATAGGATAAACCTTCGTTGTTGAAGATGGTGTTATAGTAGTCGTTTCCGTTATAGCTAGCCTCAGGCTTCTTTTCGCTTGGAATATCACTAGTAGATTGCGTGTTTTCTTTTAAGAAGGATTCAAAAGACTGGCTAGCTGGTGTAAATGATTTGGGTTCAACGGGTTTAATTGGATTATGGGGTGAACGCAGTTCATAGGTCGGTTCAATTGGTAAAGAATCCTGCACATAACGAGGGAAAGGATCACTCTTTAACGGTTTGACATCCGCATAGTCCTGAATGACCTGTTCTTGTAGTTTGTCCTGCTCTTGAATATCAGAGATGTCAAAAGCTTCTTCGTTATCGCCCATGAGTTTTTCACTCTTGTTATCCTGGGAAGCAAAGTAGATCGGTTTTCTACTCTCTAAGGTCTTTAACACCTCTTCGCGGATTTCTCTGGCGATATCATCTTCCATGGAGATACGGACTTCTTTCTTGGTCGGATGAACGTTGACATCCACCAAGGAAGAATCGATGCTTAAATCGATGATGCAGAAAGGATAGCGAAGTGGTGGTAAATAATCTTTGTAGGCGTCTTCAATGCTCTTGTTGATCTTGTAATCGTAGATGCAGCGATTGTTCAAGAAAGTGAGCATGTCTTTCCTTCTGGAATAGTTGATTTCCGGCTTACCGACATAACCAGTAAAGGAGAAGGCAACACCTTCCTTTTTGACCGGATATAAAGCCTGGGCGATGACGTTACCATAAATCTTCTGGATGGCTTCAAGCAGGTCTCCTCTACCGCTGGTGCGGAAGATTTCCTTGCCGTCAACGGCAAGGGAGAAGGAAATATTGGGAAAGCCTAAAGCAAGGTGTTCAACTGTTTCGATAATCGAGTAGGTTTCAACCTTGGTAGACTTTAAGTATTTCAATCTGGCAGGAGTGTTGAAGAATAAGTTTTTCACTTCAAAGATGGTGCCCTTACGGCTTGGGGCATCTGTGATGATCAAATCTTCGTTGGGGTTAGATTCGACTCTGGTACCTACGACTTCGTCTTTATATGTGGTGGTTAAAATCACTTTGCTGACAGCAGCAATCGAAGGGATAGCTTCACCTCTGAAACCAAGAGTGTGAATTCTCGATAAATCGTATTCAGTCTTGATCTTGCTGGAGGCGTGTCTTAAAAAGCAGGTGCGAGCGTCAAAACGATCCATACCGTCGCCATCATCTTTGACCATGATAGAACCACGTCCGGCATCACTGACGCCGACGTAGATATTCTTGGCATGGGCATCGATGGAGTTTTCAACTAACTCCTTGATGACTGAGCTGGGACGTTCAATTACTTCACCGGCGGCAATCAAGTTTGCCAGTTCCGGCTTCATCAATGCAATCTGTGACATTATTTAGCCCTCTTCTTTAAATCGATAAGATAGTTTAAAGCATCCAGTGGAGATAAAGTCATCGGGTCGAGACGCTTAAGTTCTTCTCTTAATTCATCTTTCTTCTGGGCGACGGGAACAATCTTCTTGACCTGGGCTTCATCGATAGCGGATTGGGCTTCTAAAGAAGAAAGAAGTTCATCGGCACGGTTGATGATATCGCTTGGAAGACCGGCAAGTTTAGCGACATTGACACCATACGAACGGTCCATGCTGCCTTCCTTCATCTTGTATAAGAAGGTGACTTTGCCATCGTCTTCACTGACTTCGCAATGGATGTTTCTCACCGCAGAGATCTTTTCACTCAAGGTGGTGATTTCATGATAGTGGGTGGAGAAGAAGGTCTTGGCGTGAACATGCTTGACGATATGTTCGATGATGGACTGGGCGATTGCCATACCATCAAAAGTAGCAGTACCACGACCAATTTCATCAAATAAGAATAAGGAATCGCTAGTGGCGCTATCTAAAGCCTGGGCGACTTCACTCATTTCGGTCATGAAAGTAGACTGACCTTTGATGAGGTTATCCGAGGCACCGATTCTGGTATAAAGAGAATCAAAGACAGGAATGTTGCATTCCGCAGCGGAGACAAAGCAACCAATCTGGGCCATGATGACAAGAAGGCCAAATTCCTTCATGTAGGTGGATTTACCACCCATGTTCGGACCGGTGATGATCAAGACTTCGGTGCTGTTATCCATCTCGTAGTCGTTGGAGACAAAGACTTTGTCAGGAGCGGCTTTTTCGATGATTGGATGTCTAGCTTCGACAATGTGAATCTTCTTTTCTCCATTGAACGTAGGTCTGGTGTAGTTGTTCTCACTGGCGACAAAGGCCAAATCTAAGAAGTAGTCTAACTCAGAGATGGCATCACTGGTCGCCTGAATCTGGCTGGTGAACTGAGAGATATATTTACGTAAGTCTTTAAAGAGACGATATTCCATAGAGGAGCGATCATCCTTAGCGCGTAAGATACGAGCTTCTTTTTCTTGTAATTCTGGGGTGACAAAACGTTCACCGGTGGTCAGGGTCTGTTTACGGATATAACCGAATTCTGGTTTGACCGCATCGACGTTGGATTTAGATACTTCGATATAGTAACCAAAGACGGAGGTGTAACCGACTCTCAGCTTCTGAATGCCGGTTCTTTCTCGTTCACTGACTTCTAACTTGGCAATCCAGTCTTTGGCATCACTGGTTAAATCGATGAGTTCATCTAGTTCGGAGTTGAAACCTTTCTTGAAGATTTCGCCTTCAGTGATGGTTAAAGGACAATTTTCACTGATGGCTCTTTCTAATAAATCGACCAACTCGGTATAATCACCAAGACGATTGGCAATATCGAGTAATTCAGGAGTGTCCTGAATCTGAGAAAGATGATGTCTTAAGACTGGGACAATTTGTAAAGAACGCTTCAATTGAAGTAAATCATGGCCGTTGCAGTTTTCATAACCCATACGAGCGATGAGTCTTTCCATATCAAAGACACCTTCTAAATCCGTTCTTAAAGTTTCTCTTTCTAAGTAGTGCTGAACAAAACAATCTGTAAGATTTAATCGACGATTGATTTCTTCTTGAGAAGCAGAAGGAGAGACAATCTGACTCTTTAGATAGCGAGAACCCATTGGGGTTTTAGTCTTGTTTAATAACCAGTATAGGGTGCCAAAAGCCTTGCCGTCTAAAGATTTGACCAGTTCCATATTGGCCTGGGCAGAGTAATCTAACTTCATGGTCTTCTGTTCCATGAGGTTTTCCGCTGGTTTGAAGTAGGTTAAATCTCTACGCTCCATGTTCTTGAGGTAGTTATATAATCTGGCAGCTGCATCAATCTGACGCTCATCTTTCAAGGCAACAAATAAAGCATCGGTCTCAATGGAGGTAGTAGAGTCGTTATAGTAGGAGACACAGATGTTGGAATTGGCTTTGATATAGACGACAAGATTGGCGTCGATGTTGGTAGGAACGACAAGTTCCTTGACGTCGATTGAGAGCATCTTTTCCACAATCTTGGCATAGTTATTCTCTAAAGAGACCACCTTCATTTCACCTGTGGAGATATCGGCATAGCATAAAAATGCCTGACGAACATCGATGTATAGCGAGGCGATGAAGTTGTTCTCATTGTTGGTCAAATCGAGGTTTGCACCAGGAGTGATGATCTGAATGACATCTCTTTTGACAAGCTTCTTGGTGAGTTTTGGATCTTCAACCTGTTCACAGATGGCAACCTTGTATCCGTGGTCAATCAGCTTTTGTGCGTATTGCAAATAAGCGTGGTGAGGAACGCCACACATCGGGATGAACTGTCCGTTACCAGCGGCTTTCTTGGTCAAGAAAAGCTGCAGTTCGCGAGAGCAGATCTGCGCATCTTCTAAAAACATTTCATAGAAGTCACCGATACGGAAGAACAAAATGATATCACCATATTGCTTCTTGAAGCTCAGGTATTGTTCAACCATCGGGGTAAAGCCGGATTCTTTTTCTTTTTTAGCTGCCATAATGATGTCCTCAAAATAAAGTATGTATTAATTATAAACTTTATTTGGCCAAGAAAAAACAGAGACGACTAAAGTTTCGTCTCTGTTAATGGTTCGATTAATTTCAGAACTTCTTCTTTGGCGGTAAGGTAGTTGATGACAAGAGGATTGTTGTCATATTCAATCTGTAATTCCTTACAGACTTTCATGACTTCATCTCTTTTACTGCCATTGAGAAGTTTGATAGTCGACTGCAATTTTTCCCTCTGAGTCTTGATCTTGATGAGGTATTCATCATTTTCCACTGCAGCCTTTAGTTCCTTGTAGCGTTTGACCGCATCAAGAGAAGTGAAGTCAGCAAGAAGTTTTTCCGCCTGAAGCGTCAATTCTTCTATCTCACTCATCGAGCAATTCTCCAATCAAGGAATAGGTGTGAGACTCGGTAATTCTGACTTTTCTGATCTGACCGATTAAGGAAGCATCACCTTTGACATGGACAAGCTTGTTGTGACGGTCATAACCAGAAACTCTGGTGGAATCTTTGTCAGAGACCTTCTCAAACAAGACTTCAACCACTTTGCCTGGATAGGTTTCAGCACGCTTGGTGGAGAGTTCGTCAATCAAGGCCTTGAGCTGATCAAAGTGTTTATGTTTGATTTCATCACTCATCTCATCTTTCATTCTGGCCGCAGGTGTGCCGGGACGTGGAGAGAAGATGAAAGTGAAGGCGGAATCATAGCCAACCTCTTTGACTAAGGAAAGAGTGTCTTGGAATTCTTCTTCCGTTTCATTAGGGAAACCGACAATGATATCCGTGCTTAAGAAGACATCTGGTAATCTCTTCTTTAGCTCGTGGACAATCTCGAGGTACTGCTCTCTGGTATAGCGGCGATTCATACGCTTTAAGACTGAGTTAGAGCCGGATTGGACTGGGAGATGCATGTAAGGCATGATGTTATCATACTTGGCCATGACATCGAAAACCTGAGTGCGGAAATCACTTGGATATGGAGTGACAAATCTGACACGAGGAATGCCAGTCTTGGCCACTTCTTCCAGTAAGGTAGCAAAGGCATATTCATCACCAAAGTCTTTGCCATAGGCATCGACATTCTGACCGAGCAGGGTGACTTGTTTATAGCCTTGCTCCTTGAGGCATTTGACTTCCGCGATGATGTCTTCCATCTTACGGGAGCGTTCTTTACCTCTGGTGTAAGGAACGATGCAATAAGTACAGAACTTATCACATCCATACATGATATTGACAAAAGCTGTGATACTAGAAGCACGACCGGTCTTATCTTCCGGTAAGCCTTCTGGCACTAAATCAGAATTGGATCTGACATCGACGATGAACTGATCGTTCTGGATGCAGTCCTGTAATAAAGGATAGAATTCGACAAGATTGTTGGTACCAAAGATCAAACTGACAAAGGGGAAGTGTTTCAAGATATGTTTGACAGCAAATTCTTCCTGCATGACGCATCCGCAGATAGCGATGATGGTCTCATTATCTTTATCAAACTGTTTCTTTGCTCTACCCAATTCACCATAGAGATGGTTTTCGGCGTTCTCACGAACAGCACAGGTATTAAATAAAATAAAGTTTGCACCTAAAAAGTCATCCTGCTCCTTCATACCAAGGGCAAGTAACATGCTGCGAATGATTTCAGAATCTCGAACATTTGCTTGGCAACCATAGGTTTTGATACAAAAAGTCTTTCCCTGCCCCCAAGAGGCAAGGAAAGACGTAGGTTTCAAATTAACCTTTTCGTAACGTACAGATGATTCAAGACCCCGTCCTTTCGCAGCCTCTTTTAGATTAGGCAATGATACAAGACGGCGTTCTTTCATACGATAAATTAATTATTCAGCAGCTTCTTCGTGCTTTGGGACATCAGAAGAAACGGCGTTGGCTGGATCGAACTCGGCTTTCTTGATGTGGAGCATGATGGTGGTGACTTCTCTAGCTTCTGGAGCAGCTGGTTCAGAGAAGTTCTGCATTAAGAACTCTGGCTGAATAGAGATGTCGGATGGGTTTTCATCATCCTTTAAGAAACGACGAGCAACGATGCAAGCTTTGATGGCCTGGTTAAGAGCAGAAGCGCCAACCAAAGAGATTTGGACAGCACCTTCCTGACGGATGTTACCGGCAATCGCACCTGCTAACTTCTGGATTTGAGTGTTTCCACTAGCTTTTAATGTAGTCATAAAGAAAATCCTCTTTCTAATTTATTATTATATAACATTTTGACGTACATACAACGAAGAAATTCTAATGAAATAAACAAATATGCGATTATTTACTTGATAAAACCTTAGTGAGTGTCAAGAGTTGTTTGTACACAAGAAGAAAAACGACCCTTTTAGGAAGGGTCGTCTTGGTAAGTTTCGTTGATTAATTTGAAATCAGTGACTTGTTTTGTCTCTTTATTGATATCAAATTGAATTGCGTTCACTAGCATTTTACCGGTTCTAGGAACGGATAAGGCGGCTGGCATTCCTGTGATGGTTCTTCTCATGGCAGAATCTAGATCATCACCTAAAGAAGAATAGTAAGCGCCATTCATACCAGCGTCGGAGACAAAGAGTGTACCTTTGCTGAGCAATTTCAAGTCATTGGTCTGCACGTGGGTGTGAGTGCCAAAGACAGCGGTGACTCTTCCGTCTGCGTATTCGCCCATGACGCGTTTCTCAGCGGTGGCTTCCGCGTGGAAGTCAACGATGTGAATCACCTTTTCATCATCCATCTTGATGATGTCATCTAAGTCATAGAACGGATTGGTCTGAACACCATTCATATAGACGCGACCCATGAGATTGCTGACTCGGATAGGAGTGCCATCCATGGCGGTGAAAAGATTGGTGCCAACACCAGGAGCATCCTTATCAAAGTTGTAAGGACGAACCTGCTTGACCATGTCATTACCATAGCGGCGAACATCAGGAGTGTTGAAGAAATGGTTGCCGCTGGTAAGTACATCGATGCCATAGGAGAGAAGTTCTTGATAATGATCATAGCTTAAGCCATGACCATGAGTGGTATTTTCTCCATTGGCGATAACAAAGTCGACGTGGTCGGCTTGTTTATGTATAGTGAGATACTTCTTGACTGCTTTTCTGCCTAATGGTCCGACGATATCACCAAAGAAGAGAACTCTTAGTGATTCTGCCATAACTACTTCGCGATTTCGACAGCTCTGGTCTCGCGGATGACGCTGACCTTGATCTGTCCTGGATACTGCATTTCAGATTCGATCTTTTCACGGATCTGAACGGCCATGACTTTGGCGTCTTCATCGCTGATCTTATCAGGGACGACCATGACGCGGACATCTCTACCGGACTGTAAGGCATAAGAAGAATGAACACCATCGAAGGACTTGCAGATGGTTTCTAACTGTTCAAGACGTTTGATGTAAGTTTCAAGCGTTTCGCTTCTGGCGCCAGGTCTGGCGGCAGAAAGGGTATCGGCAGCAGTGACAAGTTCAGAGATGAGATACTTCTTTGGAACATCACCATGGTGAGATTCAATAGCGTTGATAACCGTATCTGGTTCGTTGAACTTCTTGGCTAACATGCTACCTAACTGTACGTGGCTACCTTCCTGTTCGGCATCGATGGATTTACCGATATCGTGGAGTAAACCAGCACGCTTGGCTAAGACTGGGTCAAGACCTAATTCGGAAGCCATGACGCTGGATAAGTAAGCGACCTGGATGGAGTGATCAAGAACGTTCTGACCATAGGAAGTACGATACTTGAGTCTACCGATGTACA
Organism: uncultured Erysipelotrichaceae bacterium; assembly: GCA_902771745.1. Lineage (GTDB taxonomy): Bacteria > Bacillota_I > Bacilli_A > RFN20 > CAG-288 > Enterosoma. The sequence goes on from CACXYG010000015.1 coordinate 13,707, forward strand.
TCAATAAGCCGGAGCTGATACGTGGTAAACCGAGTTTGAAGACGGTCTGTTCACCGATTCTTCTTAAGGATTCATCGAATTCATCAGAGATCTTCTGATATAAGTCTTCAATTCTACCTGGCTGGATTCTACCATCTCTGATCAAGGCTTCTAAGGTAAGCTTGGCCTTTTCTCTTCTGATAGGATCGAAGCAGGAGACAGTCAAGGTTTCTGGAGTATCATCGATGATGAGAGAGACACCGAATAACTGTTCCATGGATTTGATGTTTCTACCTTCACGACCGATGATTCTACCCTTCATTTCATCGCTTGGAAGAGCGACAGCGGAAGAGTTGCGTTCGCAGGTGACATCCTGAGCGTACTTTTCCATGGCGAGAGCCATAAGAGTCTTAGCTTTATCTTCAGCCTGAGACTGGGCTTCTTCTTCCATCTGCTCTTTATAAAGGGCGATACGCTTGGCTTCTTTTTCTTCGACGCGGGCCATGAGTTCATCCTTGGCCTGTTCCAAAGACATGTTGGCGACTTTCTGGAGTTCGACGATGATAGAGTCAATCTTGGCCTGAAGGTCCTTGTCTTTGACATCGAGAGCCTGGAGACGCTGTTCGTATTCGTTTCTCTTCTCATCAATCTGAGTTTCACGAGTGATGATAGCATCTTCACGTTTGTCTAACGCGGCTTCTCTGTTGTCGAGTTTGTTCACTTCTACCTTCCAACTTGGCGTTGGCTAAGATCTGTTCGGCTTTGACGTTGGCGTCAGAGACGATTTTACTTGCTTTGTTCTCGGCACCATTCTTCTTGATGATTGGCCAGACAAATGCAAAAACGGCAGCAATGATTGCAAGGATAGCAATCACTAAAAACACAATAGCTAATGTGTCCATGATAAAAAATACCTTTCTGGGGTCCAGTACGTATAGGGTTCACTGTGCCCCATCGGAACCTACTCAAAACAAAAAGATTAGATAAGATTTAGAAAAATATATACAGCTTGAAATTCTAAAACAGGGAATCTTTTATATATATAAAACATAAAGGGAGTAAAGCTTTATGCATCATTAAAATTATAATCCTTAACCTTCCTTTTTAAAAGCGATTTCTCCCTTTTTGTGATTTGTAAATCCAAGCGGATTTTTCTTTTTTTCGGCCTGGCACAAACCACTCGATTAACCAATGAGAAGTTGTTAATAAAATAGATACGCAAAAAGGCGCACGAATGCGCCTTTAAAAATACGATGATTTTAGATTATTCGGCATCGGTTTCAGGAGTTTTGCCAGAAAGTCTAGCACGAACTTCTTCTTCAATCTTGACTTGCATATCGGGGTTATTCTTTAACCAATCATAGACGGAAGTGATACCCTGACCCAAACGTTCACCCTGATAAGAGAACCAGGAACCGGACTTTTCGATGATGGAATAGTCAACGGCGAGCTGAGCGACTTCATGATCCTTGGAGACACCTTCACCAAACATGAGTTCGACCTTGCAACTGCGATACGGTGGGGCGACCTTGTTCTTGACGACTTTGACGTTGACGATATTACCTAAGGCTTTATCGCCCTGCTTGATGGTTTCGGAACGACGGATTTCAATACGGATGGTGGAGTAGAACTTCAAGGCTCTACCACCGGTGGTCGTCTCTGGATTACCATACATGACACCGACTTTTTCACGAAGCTGGTTGATGAAGATGACGGTACAATTGCTCTTGGCAAGAACACCGGCAAGCTTTCTTAAGGACTTGGACATCAAACGAGCCTGTAAACCGACGGAGGAATCTTCAAAGGTTCCTTCTAATTCGGCCTTAGGAATCAAAGCGGCAACAGAGTCGACGATGATAAGGTCGATGGCGTTAGATTTAGCCAACATATCGACGATTTCCATCGCCTGTTCACCATAATCAGGCTGGGATAAGATGAGTTCAGCGATGTTGACGCCTAAGTGTTTGGCATAATCGGGATCGATGGCGTGTTCGGCATCGATATAGGCGGCTCTGCCACCTAATTTCTGCACTTCGGCGATGGCTTCTAAGGCAAGCGTGGTCTTACCAGAAGATTCAGGACCATAGATTTCAATGATTCTGCCCTTTGGATAACCACCAACACCTAAAGCAGCATCGATGAGCATGGAGCCAGTCGGGATAGCACCAACGTCAACCGTTGGCTTATCACCCATCTTCATGATGATGCCTTTATCGTTGTAGTAGTTACGAATGTCTTTTAAGGTAGCTTCAATTGCGCTATCTTTTTCCGAATCAGCGGGAACGTCTGTAGTAGTTACTGATTTTTTTGCCATGGAAATATATCCTCCATTATAGATATGCTCATTTTTCAGTGATTTTTGTGTAAAAATCTTTTTTATTTTTATTTCAGTTTTTCAAAGAGGGTAGCAAAGGCAAAGTCGACACACTGTTTACGGATGTCATTTCTTTCACCGTTGAGATGAAGTTCATAGACTTCTAATTTATCTAAAACCTTCATAGCGATATAGACCAAACCGACGGGCTTACCTTCGCTTTCGGTTGGACCAGCGTTGCCGGTAAAGGAGACAGCGACATCGCTTTGGAAGAAACTGGAAGCCTGTTTGGCCATCTCTTTGGCACATTCTTTAGAGATGGCACCATAGTTGGCGATGACACTCGAAGGAACGTTGAAACTTTTCTTGACGGCATCGGTATAAGTCACAGCGCCACCATGGAAGACACTACTGGCACCAGGGATGCTGGTGAAGGTACTGGCAAATAAACCGCCAGTCAAAGATTCCATACAGGATAAAGAGAGTCTCTTTTCCATCAGGACATTGAGTAAATCTTTGTATTCCATTATTTCTTTTCCTCCTTGAGGACTGCTTTATTTTGAATGACATAAACGACAAAAGAGAAGATGGAGAAGAAGAGAGTGATGCCAACAAGAATGTTCGTTAAGATGTAGGTGTAGTCCCATCTGGTAACCATCCAGACATCCAAAGAACCGAAATTGAGCATAGAGAATGGGAAGCCTTTTAAGAACAAGACAGGAATCAAACCCATCTGAATGGCGGTTTTGACCTTGCCCCAGATATTGGCAGCAAGAACTTTACCTTGGTTGGCGGCGATACTTCTTAAGCCATCCATCGCTAAGTCGCGACCGATGAACAAGATAGCAAAGATCGGTAAGACCTGATAATGACCACCCCAGTCTAATCTGGTGCAGAGAAGAATGAAGGCGGAGTCGACTAAGAACTTGTCAGCCAAAGGATCTAAGAACTTACCTAAGGTGGTGACTAAGTTTCTGCTTCTGGCAAGATGACCATCAACGGCATCGGTAATCGAACCGAGGATGAAGATGATACAGCAGACCAGATCGATCCAGTTAAAACCGATGTGGAAGCCAGCGATGACAAAATCGCTGGCCCACGTCGAGGTGGCACCTGGTATATACGACAAAGAAAATACGGAAATCATCAAAACTGCCATGACTAAACGGATGGTGGTTATTTTGTTTGGTAAATTCATATTTTCCTTCCTTTTTTTCGCGAGTTCCGACCCTGTAAGCCATGTTTTGTCGAGGATGACAATTTATCTAGGTCAATGACCTGTCCGTTTCAGTTCGTTTCCCGATTCAGACTTCCCTTACCAAAATTTAGGTTTCTCGCTTGCGGGGCTTTCCAACGTTTCATTCCTACAATTTCTCGTAGGTTCGTCACTGTGGAGCTTTAGAGAAGCAACACCATGGTTACCTTTAGGTTTGCTTCTGCCGTCTGGGACTCCTCCCAGCCCAGGCTTATTGATTGGCCTGGCACAGACACTGCAATCATCGCAGATTGCGCGAGCATGGACTTTCCTCTGATACAAAGTACCAGCAGTCATCTAGGTCGGATGTTTATTTATCGATAGTGTTAGGATTGATACCGGCTTTCGACAAGGCTTTTTCCAACTTGGAGATACGACGGAGCAATTCCAAATTGCTCAAAGAGGCATCTTCGTTAGAAGAGACATCGCCGAGTCTTGCTTTTAAGGAAGCATTTTCTGCTTCGACTTTACTCAACTGCTCATTTAACATGTCGACCTTGTTCTGCATCTCGGAGAGCTGCTGATCGGTGGTGACGACATAACTGGCAAAGGTATCGTAGTCTTTGATGACGATATCCAAAAAGGTATCCACCTGTAAGGCGTCATAGCCTGGCTTGGTGCCTTCGAAGACTTTGTGATAGATTTTGTTAGAATCGAGCAAAAGTTTGACTGCCATAATATTTCTCCTACGCAATATTATATCAATTAAACTTTTATAGTTTAAGCAAATAGTTTGGTATTTGAACTTTTGTAATTTTTTACGCATGTTCGTCTTGAAAAATGCAAAACACGCAAAAAGTGCGCGATAATTTGTTAAATCGTTCGAAAGAGGAAAAAAGTGTGGAAAACACTTCCAGTGGTTTGTAAAATAGTAAACTAGATATATTGGAGGATATATTATGTTTAAAATTGTGAAAAAGGATGTCCTCAACCCGACCATCACCAGATTGGTCGTCGATGCTCCTTTTGTTGCCAAGAAGGCTCAGCCAGGCCAGTTCATCATCTTAAGAACCACCGCCGAAGGCGAACGTCTTCCTTTCACCATCGCTGGTTCTGATCCAAAAAAGGGTACTGTCACCATCATCTATCAGGTTGTTGGTGCTTCTACTTTAGAGCTTAATCAGTTCGAAGAAGGTGATTGCCTTGCTGACTTTGTCGGCCCTTTAGGTAAGCCAAGTGAATTAGAAGGCTTAAAGCATGTTGCTATCGTTGGCGGTGGTGCTGGTTGCGCTATCGCTTACCCACTTGCCTATAAGCTTCATGAACTCGGCGCTGATGTCTGCTCTGTCGCAGGTTTCAGAAGCAAGGATCTTGTCATCCTTGAAGAAGAATTTGATGCCGCTAGTAAGAAGTTCATCAAGATGTCTGATGACGGAACCTGGGGTGAACAGGGTTTTGTCACTGCCGGCTTAGAAAAAGAAATCTTAGCTCGTCAGGGTACCGATGAACAGTTTGATGAAGTCATCGCTATCGGTCCTATCATCATGATGAAGAATATCGCCTTACTCACCAAGAAGTATGGTATCAAGACTGTCGTCAGCATGAACCCAATCATGATCGACGGTACTGGTATGTGCGGTTGCTGCCGTGTTATGGTCGGCGGCAAGATGAAGTTTGCTTGCGTCGATGGTCCTGACTTTGACGGTTGGGAAGTCGACTTTGATTCTGCTTCCGAAAGAAATACGATGTATCGTTCTTGGGAAAGAACCAAATATGAAGAAGGCTGCAACCTTCTCAAGGAGGGCAAATAATCATGGCGTTCAACATGAGAGCTACTAAGAACCCGATGCCAACTCAGGCACCAGAGGTCAGAAGACATAACTTTGACGAAGTCGCTATCGGTTACACCGAAGAAATGGCGATTGATGAAGCTAAGCGTTGTATGCAGTGTAAGAATCCAGGCTGCGTCCCTGGTTGCCCTGTCCACATCAACATCCCAGCCTTCATCGCTGAAGTTGCTGAAGGTCGTTTCGAAGAAGCTTATCAGATCATCACCCAGTCTTCTTCTTTACCAGCTGTCTGCGGCCGTGTCTGCCCACAGGAATCTCAGTGCGAAAAGAACTGTATCCGTGCCAAGATGCCAGTCCGTGAAAAGAATCCAGAAACTGGTAAGATGGAAGTCAAGGGTATGGGCGAAGCTGTCGGTATCGGTAGATTGGAAAGATTCGTCGCCGATTATCACAGAACTCACGCTGCCCCAACCACTCCAGAAATCAAGAAGAACGGTCACAAAGTTGCCGTCATCGGTTCTGGTCCTTCCGGCTTAGCTTGTGCTTATGACCTTGCTAAGGAAGGTTATGAAGTTACTATTTTCGAAGCCTTACATGTCGCCGGTGGCGTCTTGATGTATGGTATTCCTGAATTCCGTTTACCAAAGGCTATCGTTCAGACCGAAGTTGAAGGCCTTAAGAGAATGGGCGTCAAGATCTTGACTGACGTCGTTGTCGGCCGTTCTGTCACCATCGATGAATTGATGAGCGAATATGGCTTTGAAGCCTGCTTCGTCGGTTCTGGTGCCGGTCTTCCAAGATTCCCTGGTATCCCAGGTGAAAACGCTAAGGGTGTCTACTCTGCTAACGAATTCCTTACCAGAGTCAACCTCATGAAGGCTTATCAGTCTTCTTCCGCTACTCCAATCCAGCACGCCAAGAACGTTGTTGTTGTCGGTGGTGGTAACGTTGCTATGGATGCTCTTCGTACTCCACTTAGACTTGGTGCCGAACACGTCACCTGTGTCTATCGTAGAGGTAGAGAAGAATTACCAGCTCGTAAAGAAGAAATCGAACACGCTGAAGAAGAAGGCGTCGTCTTCGACTTACTCACTAACC
>CACXYG010000015.1:20148-22613 GCA_902771745.1 uncultured Erysipelotrichaceae bacterium
ATTTCAATCCTAACTATGGTGCTGTCAAGGCCATTAAGGTCCAGAAGCAGAAGTTAGGTGAACCAGATGCCTCTGGCAGACGTAAACCAGTTCCAGTTTCTCCAGAAGAAGATCCAAATGCGATCTATGAAATTCCATGTGATTGCTTCATCGTCGCTATCGGTACTTCTCCAAACCCACTCATCAAGCAAACCACTCCTGGTATTGAAACCAATCCACATGGTTGCTTGATCGTCAATGAAGAAACCAACGAAACCACCAAGGATGGTGTCTTCGCTGGTGGTGATGCTGTCACCGGTGCTGCGACCGTTATCCTTGCTATGGGTGCTGGTCGTAAGGGTGCCAAGTACATCGACGAATACATCAAGAACAAAGCTTAACTTACCTATATCCTCTATCGGGGCCTCAATTGAGGCCCCTTTTATTCTTAGTTACAATCTATTCAAAATGGAACCTATTTATTTACAAAAAATTGTATTTGTGGTTTCGAAAACACAAAAATAGTTCAGTTATAAAATTGTTTTCACTTTTAAAAATAGTTAAATGATATAATTATTTCAACGACGTAGGAGTGTGTATATGAGTGAAAACGAAAACAATGAATTAAAAGAGCAGACTGACTTACTGATCAAGTATCTCAATCAAGCCAGAAACAATGGCGCTCTTGATATTTTTTCATCCTTATTCCAAACCGACTATCGAATCCTGATCTATCTGAATTCCCATCCCGATGCCCATCCATCCTTGATGGCCGATTAATTAAAAGTCACCAGACCAAACATCGCTGCCAATTTAAGATTGCTAGAACAGAAGAGATTCATCACCCGTGATGTCGATGAAGCTAACCGCCGTCAAGTTTATGTCAACCTGACTGATGATGGTAAAAGCTATCTAGAGAAGATCGATGCCCAGCTTCATTTCCTTTTTGGCGGATGGTTTACCATCCTTGGTAAAGAGGAGACCAAGCACTTGCTTAAAATCTTAGAAATCTCTTCTTCTCCAGAACTCATCACCGAAGAATTAAAGAAGTTCTCTGTTGGAGATTAACATGCCTTTTACTACGCTTTCTCATACCCTGAAAGATAGAAATCTGATTGTCTTTTTTGATTTGGAGGCAACCCAGTTTTCCCATAAAGCCATCGCCTTAGGTCTCATCGCTTATGAAAAGAAACCAGGCGATCTTCTTTTTGATATGGAAAAGAAGATTGAATATCATAGCTATATCAAGCAAAGTGATGATATCGGCCCGGTGGTAGAAGAGATGACTGGTATCACCAAAGATGTATTAGCAAAAGAAGGAAAAGACTTCCATACGGTCGTATTAGAAGTCACCAAGTTACTAAGACCCTACAAAAAGAAATATGTCTCTTATGGTTCCATGGATATCAAGATCTTAGGATGCAGCATCAATCCCAAAGATGAAACCGAAGAAAACTTCTATCGTAACATCACCAAGAACTATCTTGATTTCCATACCTATATTTCCCGAAGAATTTGCAATGAGAAAGGTCAATCTTATTCCATCGTTTCTTTGATGAACCTCTATGGAATAGAAAACAAAGGTCGTTATCATGACCCGTTGACTGATGCTGTTGACTTGATGAAGATCTATCAAGCCTATATCACCAACATCGATAGAGATATTCAGTTATATCTAGAACACTATTCCCGTAATCCCTATACCAATAGCATCAACAAACAATTGACCCTGAAAATATTAGAAGAAGGTCAAGCGAACAAAGAGGATCTGATTTCTCTTTTGAGGGATAATTTATGAAAGTGATCAACTATCCTGATGGTCGTAAGATGATCCTTGACGAGAAGAAAGACAAGAAAATCGACCATCGTAAAACGGAGAACAAAACCGAAGCCCAACGCATCAAAGAATCCTATATCAAAGCCAATATGGGTATGGACTTTGAAAAAGATGTCTCCAAGTCTTGTGACTATTATAGATTGCAAGGAATTGCGGATATTTATAAAAGACCAACTCCTATTAAAATTGTAAAGATGAATAAGCAGAAGCCTGGTCAAATCTGCGAGGCCTACTTCGAAGAAAAGTCCACCACGGACTATGTTGGTATCTACAAAGAGAAGTATATTGACTTTGAATGTAAAGAGACCATTCATGATGAAATTCCCTATCATATGATCAGAGAACAACAATATCGACATTTGGAATTCATTCTCAAGCTTGGTGGTATCGGGTTCTTCCTCGTCTCTTTTAAAAGAGCCCAAGAAGTCTACCTCATGCCCGCTAAAATCATCTTAGAAGCGGAAAAAGAGAAATATCACCGCGGCTTTAAAAGGGAATTCTTCCAAGAACATGGCATCTTGGTTGAACGAAGCTATCTTCCACCCTATAAGTTACTAGACGCTATCGATAAAGCTTTTGATCTATAAAAAATGAGATATCCACGCACTATGTGCAAGGATATCTCTGTTTTTATTATTCGTGACTTTCA
>CACXYG010000016.1 GCA_902771745.1 uncultured Erysipelotrichaceae bacterium
TGAAGCAAGGAGGCGCTATCTTCCATGAAGACTAACATATCGAAGCCACTTACCCAGACTGGTGTGTTATTATTCAGCGTGTAAATAAAAGGAAGGAAGAACAAGAAGAGAGATAACACCCCATAAATCGCAAAAATCCAGTAAGGAACTCTGTTCTTATTCAGCGGTCTAGCAAATTTGTTTTCTTTATATTCTTTCATAATTATCAATGTAATTCAGATGTTGATAAAAGGCAAGAAAAATTACACACTGCAAAAAAGTTTATATCACAAAACCAATAATCGTTAAGACTTCTATCAATCATCAATAAAGCCTAAATCTCTAAAAACGGTATGAAAATATGTGATTTTCATCAAATATATAAGAAATCTTATTTCTTATTCCTTCACCTTATAGTTAATTTTCACCAACTGGATTGGTATAATACTAAGAATGTAAAGGATACGCTATAATATATCATCATGAACGAATTAGAACGCACTGAAAAAATCACCGTCGGCAACACGCTCACACGTCTGTTGCAAGGAGCCGTGCTGGGCTTGACCAGCATGATTCCGTTCTTCCAGGTCAAAGATCTGAAAGAAACTTTAGGCATGAGAGATAAAGTCTTCCAGAAAGAAGCAAAGACGGATAATAAACTGAAGAACATTCTGACCGATTCCATTCACGAATCGGAACAAAACTTCCCTTCTTTTATCAAGACACTATTATGGTACATCGCTCACCGTTGGTCCTATATGTTAGGTTTCTTCATCGGCTTTTTGGTGTTCTTCTTCATTCCCGTTGGCATGTTAAAGACCGAACATAACTATGCCATCTATGGTGGCATGATGGCCTTATCCTTAGGCTTTTTACTTTATGAACTGAAAAAGATGATCGCTGGACAGTACTCCTATAAACTCTTACGATCTTTAGCTGCATTGTTTATTGGAATTATATTCTCTTTAGTCCTGGCTTGGGTCACCTCCGCTCTCATCGATAAAGATACCTTTGCCTTAGAACCTGGTATGAACACCAACTTCCTTCTTCTCCTCATCTTATTCTTCGCTAGCTTTATCTTGTCTTTCACCGGCATGAGTTTTGGTACGTTATTCTATCTTTCTTCCACCTTCCTTGCTTTTAGTTCCTTATTCAATGATTTCTTATATGAACACACCAATATTTCCATGATTATTTTTGCGCTTATCGGCATTGTTGCTGGTAACATCTTAGCCGTCTTTGCAAAACGCTATTTAACAGAAATGAGATCGGAAAGCGGTGGTTTTAACGCTGGCGTCTATCTCTTCAGTCTATTGTGGATCGGTTTTACGGAAATACCAAAATATATCTCAAAAGAATCACCTGAAGAAGTTCTTCCATTATACGAGACAATCACCATCATCACGACTGTTGCGGGATGTCTACTTATCGCCTTCATGTTAACCGTTCATGGTTTCCAGCTTTTCAATCAAAAAGATTACCAGGAACTCAATAATCTTTCCGACGCTGAGGTAAATACAAGATGAGATTAGATCGTTTTCTCTCCGCCCATGGTTTTGGTTCTCGTAAAGCCAGCAAAAAAGTCTTAAAAAATAACGTCATCATGGTCAATGGTGAATTGATCAAGGATTGGACGATGAATATCAAAGGAACCGATGTCATCACGGTCAACGGTAAGGTGGTACCCAATACACCTTATACCACTTTGATGTTGAATAAACCATCTGGTTATATGTGTTCGATGAAGGATGAGAATTATCCTTCTGTCATGAACCTGATACCTGAAGAATATCGTTCTCGTGTCCGTATGGTCGGACGTCTTGATCAGGATACAACCGGTTTGCTCTTATTGACCGATAATGGTGTCTTAAATGCCAAATTGATGCATCCGAAGACCCATGTTGAGAAAACCTACTTGGTCACGGTCAATCATATCCTTAGACCAACTTTGGTGGATCTGATGAATCAGCCACTAGATATCGGTAGAGGAGAAATCGCTCGTCCATCGAAGCTTGAAATCTTAGATGAGAACCACGCTTACTTGACCGTATCTGAGGGTAAATATCATGAAGTGAAGAGAATCTTTGGTCACTTCTCTTATGATGTAGTGGAATTAAAGCGTGTCAGAGTTGGCACGATTCAGTTAGGTGATTTAAAAGAAGGCGAACATCGCTTCTTGACCGAAGAGGAATATGATTCCTTATTAGCAATCACCCACTTGAAAAAGGAGGAGCAGTTATGAGTGTTATCTGTCCAAAATGTGGTAAAGAAAATACCGTCCCGTTTTCTGATATCAAATTGAATCAGCACGGTTTTGAATGTGAAGATTGTCACAAAGACTTTGGTGTTGATGATGGTAAGACATTAAAAGAATGGGAAGATTCTTTAGTCGATTTCTTCTATGAGAGGGTCTACAAAGATAAAAGCAAGAAAAGAATCTCTATCCAAGTCAAAGAGGATAAGGTTCTTTTATGTCCATCAATCGTTTATCCAAACAAGATGATGCAACCGATTGAAGCCCAGGATATTACGATGATGTGGCCTGCCTTAAAAGAATTATTCTTTGAAAAGGTCTTCATCTTAGATTGGAATCGTATCAACGTCGGTCTTGTCACCGGTAATGATGAGAGCTTTGATATCAAGATGAAGTTCACTTCTAAACCAGATATGACTTTCTCTGGTACCAATCGTTTCCCACCATATTTAAAAGTCTTAGATCAGTTATTCGAATCCTTCTTTGAATTAGAGAAATAATCATGGAACTTTTAACCAAGAACATCCGTTCTCTTTCCTTCTGGAAGAGAAGTCCAGAATCTGTTGAAGCTATCCAGAGACTTTCCATTCTCCGTGACGGCAAGACTTTTCAGGTGGAGATTTCTCTTGGCAAAAAGACTTCCTGTACGTTAAATGAAGAAGAATTCCAGACTTTATTAAATGTATTAGAAAAGGAGTATCATGTCTTAGATACTCCCGAAGAATATAAAGCGTTCAAATATGAGGATGATATTGAGAATTTCAATCTAAAATTCTTCTTAGAAATCCAATACCAGGACTTCACTTATCTAGCCATCAAAGGATTACATCCTTTCAAACAACCCTACTACCAAGAAATCATGGCTTTATTCAACAAGTTCTTTTATTAACGATCAAAGTGATAAATCTTCCTGACCAAAGGAAGATTTTTCTTTATCAGAGAAAGAACCTTTTTCGTATCGTAAGAAGAATCCGCCCCTGCTTCTAATAACAAGCCCTGGGCTTGTAACAGTTCTAGTTTTTCATCGTTCTTTCTATCTAGAACATCGCCCATCATCATTTCAAAGACATAGTTTTGATGTTTCATATCAATCAGTTCAAAAGAGGCGCTTTTTGGATTTTGTAAGACAACATTGATGAACTTTTCTGTTTCTAAAACACGATATTGGTCGTAAGAATAACCAAAACCATTTTCTTGTTCATCCATTCTGGTGATGAAGACATCATCACCAAATCTCATCAAGAAAGTATCCTGTTCTAAAAGTTTTGTTTCCACCAAAGAAGCATAAAGCAGATACGATAACTTATCTAACCCAGTATCAAAGGGTAACTGAATAACTCTAGAGATACCTAGTTCCTTACAGGTAAAAGTGACTTTTGTATAAAAATTAAAGTTCATAATGATACGAAGATTGGCATTTGAAAAGGGCCCAGTTATCTAATCGACTAATTAGAACTAGGCCCTTTTCGTGGATCCTGATGTAGTCTCGACCAAACTTCTTTCCTCCTTGTGTTCGCAGTAGCGTCCCGTACTTGCGAAACACTAGTAACGTTACTGACGACTCGACACGTATCATATCGTCTCATATAGGCTCATATCAACTCATCCCGTACCACATTCGTCTCGTCTCATATCGTCTCAACACTTCTCGACTCTTCTCGTCTCGTCTCGAATCGTAACTAACGTATCGACACATATCGTATCGTCCCATCTCTTCTCTTCCCAGATCGACAGTGGCTCCTCTTTCTTCTGTCTTCACTGGTTTACTCTTACCTTTTTCTCTTTTTGTTCTGATTGGAAGAATTCCTTATTCCTATGCAGCACATGGAATCGGCTTTGCTCTTCCTATTATTACTTCTAGAACTGAGTGTAATGCAAACCCAGAAGAAATATAGAGTCATAAAACGTCCCATCTTCGACTGACGTATCGTCTAGAAAGGGTAACGTCCCGTCTCTTCTCGTCCCGACTATATACCATGGCCAATGGTTAACAGTTTAGGGTTTAAGAGGGGTGGCAAAATAAGATAGGTGTATTTAACCTACTCGTCTAATATATCGACTTCCTCTAGTTATCTAGATTAGAAGCTATATTCGCTACAAAGTTTGTTGAAGCCTTCAACAGCATCGTCTTCATCAGCACCATCACATTCGATAGTGATCAGGGCACCAGTATCAATTGGGGAAAGGGCGAAGACGTTCATAATGGACTTTAAGTCACATTCGTCGCCATTTTCCAACTTCATGGTAACATTGCACTTGTGATGATTTGCTTCTTCGACAAGTTCTGCGCTGGAGCGGGAGGTAAGTCCACCCATGTTGTTGACTTTGATTTTAACAGTTTTCATAGTTGGTCCTTTGTAATTACATTATAAAATGAAATGTAAGCGATTACAATATTTTTTTTAGGCTTTGTTTCTAGAAAATAAAATTTGTCGCTACATCATATTTAGCGACCCTATTATACTCTTATTCTAGGTCGTTTTAAACAATCACGCGTTCAAATTATGCAGTATTTAGCACAAATTGCGCCATCTTTCGCTAAAACGACAACTTTCAAAGGTGATAATCTATAGATTATGCTATAATCGAGTCACGTCATTTTGAGGTTAACTAATATGCAAAAAATCACAAAAGCTGTCATTCCTGCTGCAGGCTTAGGAACCCGCTTCTTACCAGCCACCAAGGCTCTTCCCAAAGAAATGTTACCAATCGTCGACATTCCAAACATTCAATATATTGTTGAAGAAGCTGTCAAAGCTGGCATCAAAGATATTTTAATTATCATCTCTGGAGCTAAAGAAACCATCGAAGATCATTTCGATGTCAACGCTGAATTAGAAATGAGACTCAGAGCATCCGGTAAGGATGAACAGGCTGATCAAATCAGAGCCATCGCTGATATGGCCAATATCGTCTACATCAGACAAAAGGAACCAAAGGGCTTAGGTCATGCTGTCTTAAGTGCCAAGCCATTTGTCGGTAACGAACCATTTGCTGTCTTACTTGGTGATGACTTGATCACCGATGATATCAAGCCAGCCATCGGCGAACTGATTGAAGCTTATGAAGAAACCAATGGTGGAACCATCTTAGGCTGTAAGAGAGTTCCTCAGAATTTATTGAAGAAATATGGTGTTGTCAAACCAGTTGGTGAATCCAACTCCACCATGTTCCAGGTCAACGATATGGTTGAAAAACCAAAGGATCCATCTCTTGCTCCAAGTGATGTCGCTGTCTTAGGCAGATATGTCTTACCTGGTTCTATCTTCCACTATTTAGAAAACACCAAGCCAGGTGTCGGTGGTGAAATCCAGCTTACGGATGCCATCAAAGCCAGCATGGAGACCAATCCTTGCTACGCGAAAGTCTTCACCGGTACCAGATATGATATCGGCGACAAATTCGGTTATGTCAAAGCCATCATCGATTACGCTCTTAAGAGAGATGATATCGGTGAACAGGTCAAATCCTATATCAAAGAATTAGCCAACCAAGACTAATCACAGTTATCTTCAGGAGGTTCTACTATGGAAGAACAGCAACCACAAAAGAAAATTATGTTGACGGGTGACCGTCCAACAGGAAGACTCCATATCGGCCATTATGTCGGCTCTTTAAGAAGAAGAGTTGAACTTCAGAACGCCGGTGATTTTGATGAGATGTATGTCATGATTGCCGATACCCAGGCGTTAACCGATAACGCTGGTAATCCCCAGAAAGTCAGAGACAACGTCATCGAAGTCGCCTTAGACTATCTCTCTGCTGGTCTTGATCCAGAAAAGACCACCATCTTTGTTCAGTCCAGAGTTCCTGAACTCTTTGAACTGACCTGCTACTATCTTGATTTAGTCACCTTGTCTCGTTTGGAAAGAAACCCAACGGTCAAATCTGAATTACAGATGAGAGCCTTCAACAACGAATCCATCCCTGCCGGTTTCTTATGCTATCCAGTCTCTCAGGCTGCTGATATCACCGCTTTTGATACCACGATTGTTCCCGTTGGTGAAGATCAGGCTCCTATGATTGAACAGTGCAATGAAATCGTTCATAAGTTCAATTCCATGTATGGTGAAACTTTGGTTCCATGTAAGATCATGCTTCCTGAAAATGAAGCAGCGAGACGTTTACCTGGCACTGATGGCAAAGCCAAGATGTCCAAGTCTTTAGGTAACTGCATCTACTTAAGTGATGATGCTAAGACCGTTGAGCAGAAGGTCAAAACCATGTTCACCGATCCTACTCATCTCAAAGTGGAAGATCCAGGTCATACCGAGGGTAACCCAGTCTTCATCTATCTTTCTGCTTTTGCTACCGACGAGCACTTTGCTCGCTTCTGGCCAGAATACAAGAATCTCGACGAGTTAAAAGCCCACTATGAAAGAGGTGGTTTAGGTGATGTCGCTGTTAAGAAATTCCTTGCGAGTGTTCTTAATGATGTCTTAGAACCAATTCGTCAAAGAAGACACAAATACGAAGAGAATATTGCTGAAGTCTACAAGATTCTTGCTGAAGGCAGTGCCAAAGCCCAGGCTAAGGCCAATGAGACTGTCATGAGAGTCAGAAGAAATCTTGGTCTCAACTACTTCGAAAACAGAAAGCTGATTGAGAAGCAGCAGAAGGCTTACAACAAAGCTCATAAGGAAGAAGAAGCCAGAGCCGCCTTCTTAGCTAAGCAGAAAAAGAACTAATCGCTTTTGTAGATATTTGTTATAAATTTAAGGTTTTTTAAAAAAAATCATTGATTTACATTCAAAAGCTTCACTTATTTAGACAAATATCAAATATCATTACGGTATATTTGCGTCCTTTAAACAAGGGCGCTTTCCTTTTTTGAAAATTCTGAAAATTTCTCTTTGTTTTTTTCTCGATTGCACATATAATCTACAAGGGGAAATTTGGAAATGAAAAACATTAAAGAAACATTAATGCGTTTCATCGGCAATAAATTGTGTTCCAAAAAGAACATTGTCGTTTTATCCTCCGTCTCCACTTTTGGAGACTCTTCCAGCATCGATTTTTAGGGGCTAGTACTACTAGCCTCTTTTTTTGGAGTCATATCCTGAAAAACATATAGAAAGGGAAAGGAGAACTTTATCATGTCTCAAAGAAATCCTAATTTGGTCTTAGACGTTGAAGAAAATCCGAAGAAAGTAAGTCAGTGGCTTATCTTCGCAATCCAGCACATCTTAGCGATGTTGGTTGCCTGTATCACTGTTCCACTTATCACGGGTTTACCAGTCGCTGCTACGTTAGTCTCTGCCGGTATCGGTACTATCATCTATCTTGTTATCACAAAATTTAAGTCTCCTGTTTTCTTATCTTCCTCCTTCGCTTACCTCTCTCCAATGATCTCTGCTTTATCCGTCGGTTTATTAAACAACGCGATGGGCAACAACTACTTCGCCTTGATCTTAGGTATGATCATGGTCGGTGCTGTTTATGCCATCGTTGCCTTACTCATCAAGTTTGTCGGCACCAAGTGGTTAAGCAAAATCTTACCTCCAATTGTTATCGGTCCAGTCATCATGGTCATCGGTTTATCCTTATCCGGTTCTGCCATCAACAACTTAGTTGGTGCTGGTGTCTCCAGTGCTCCATCTTATAACTGGCTTGCCATCATCTCCGGTTTAGTCGCCATGGTTGTTGTCGCTATCTGCGCTCACTATGGTAAGGGTAAATTCATCTCCTTAATTCCATTTGTTGTCGGTATGGGTGCTGGTTATCTTGTCGCTGTCTTATTCACCGTCTTCGGTTATTATATCGGCGGTAGTGATTACTTCCATGTCGTTGATTTCACTCCAATCACTTCCATCTTCCAAAACTTCGATTTTGCTTCTATCTTCAACTATAAGATGTTCATTCCAAACGATGCCGAATCCTTCCTCTTCTTCCGTTTTGAACAGATTGCCAAATTCGATTGGGCTACTATCGGTGAAGTCGCTTTACTCTTCATCCCTGTCTCTTTAGTTACTATTGCTGAACATATCGGCGATCACGAAAACTTAGGTAACATCATCAATAGAGACTTACTCAATGATGAACCTGGTATGAAGAGAACGCTCCTCGGCGATGGTATCGCCACTGCCGTCTCTGGTGCCTTATGCGGTGCTGCTAACACCACCTATGGTGAAAACGTCGCCGTCATCGGTACTACCAAAATCGCTTCTGTCAAAGTTGTTTTATTAGCTGCTGTCATGGCCATGGGCTTTGGCTTCATCACTCCTCTCACCAAGTTATTAGAAACCATTCCTGGTTGTGTCACTGGTGGTGTCTCCTTAATTCTCTATGGCTTCATCGCTGCTTCTGGTATCAAGATGCTCATCGCCAAGAAGATCGACTTCAATCAGCCAAAGAATATCTTCGTCGCTTCTGCTATCTTAGTCGCCGGTATCGGTGGTTTAACCTTCAAGTTCGGTGCTCCACTTGAACTTGCCACCAGCCCAGCTGTCACCATCACTTCTGTCGCCGCTGCTATGATCTTAGGTATCCTTCTCAGCCTCATCCTCAAGGATGATGTCAAGCACAACAGTGCTGCTGATATCGAATTGGAAAATAAAGAAAGAAAGTCTTTAGGCCAGTACGATATTCCTCAGGATAAGTAAATCAAGTCATCACAAAATCTATTCCCGATAAGCCAGTGCTTATCGGGATTTTTATATTCAAAAAGAGGAGCCTTTTAAAGCTCCTCAGTCAATTGTTCTTTTGGTTCGACTTTGATCTGATTCATCTTCTTGAAGACCAAGAACGTGAAGATCAAACAGAGAATGGCGCTCGCGCCATCGGCAATAAAGATAGAATATAACATCGCATAGATACCACTGCCGGCTTGTACATTTTCAGCGATGAAAGGAATCAAGAATACCCAGGGGACAAAGAAAAGAATATCTCTGGATAAGGAGATGATTGCGGCTGGTTTGAAATAACCGCAAGCCTGGAAGAAGATGGTCGTCATCTTCATGAACATACTTAAGGAAATCGTACCTAGGAAGACACGGATTAAGACAACACCATATTCCCAATATAGTGGATCATCACTATTACCAAAGACGAGCATAGTCTCTTTTGGGAAAATCTCGAAGAATAAGGTTGCAATGATACCAACTAACATCGACCAGAACAGCATCAGACGATACGTCTTCTTCACACGGTCGATCTTACCAGCACCCATATTGTAACCAAGGATAGGTTGGGCACCAACCGAGATACCAACTACGATATTGGCGATGATAGAAAACCACTTGGATTCAATGGCTAAGGCGGAGATTGGAATAACGGTGCCATAGATGGATAAAGCACCGTATTTGACAATGACAATGTTGGTTACTAAGTTGATGACAACAATCGACATCTGCGTGACAAAGGAAGATAAGCCTAAACTGACTGCTGGTTTGATTACCGACCAATGTGGAATCAAATCTATCCATTTGATGGTAAACGTCTTTGGTCGGATGAAATATAACGTAAGCAGGATATAAGAGACAAACATACTGATACCAGTTGCAGCCGCTGCACCTTCAATACCCCAATGTAAGAAACGAACAAAGATCAAATCTAACAGGATATTTAAGCCAGCACCAATACCGGTGGTCAACAGCGAGTAATTTGGATGTCCATCACTTCTGACAACAGGGTTAGACATGTTCTGTAGCATATAAGCGGGGATGAAGAAGGTCAGAATGAAGAGATAGTCTTTGGCTGACTTGATGGTCATATCCGTTGCCCCGAAAAGACGAAGCAGAGGTTCAGGGAAGATGAAGTATATCGCCATCAGGATCAACGAGATGATCAAAGTAAGATTCAAACAGCTGGAGATACTTTTACCACCGGATACTTTATCATTTCTACCTTGGCAGATAGAAAGGAAAGCGGCACAACCATCACCGAGAAGATAGGAAAAGGCCTGGGTGATGACCAGCAATGGAAAAACAATACCAATCGCACCGTTACCAATTTCTGGGCCTAGACGACTATTGCCGACGAAAATCTGGTCAGTAATGGTATATAAAGAAGCCAAAATAAGAGATGCGATGGATGGTAAAGCAAAGCGAAGTAAATGTTTACCAATACTTCCTTCGCCTAAGGCCTTGTTGTTCGTGATCGTATCTGACATGTACTTATCTCCTAGTTGTCGTATTCATTGTGTTCTATCATTCTAATTGTTTCTCATTTTGCATTCAATTGTTTTCTATCCTTGTACGTTTACTTTTTTCCGTTTGTTTGCTATAATTTATCCACCATCGCGACAGTTCTCGTCGAACCTGGTCAGGACCGGAAGGTAGCAGCCATAAGATTGAGCTTCTGTGTGCGGTGGCTTTTTTTTATAACCATGACCAGAGATGAATTATCCGCAATTCTAGACCAGATGGTCTTTTTATCCAAAAGCAGTTCTTCCCAGGGAGAAATCCCTGTGATTGCAGCTTTATATTGCCCAGATGGAACTGTTCTTTATTCTGGTAACGAAGTAGAAAAAGAAGATGACCCATTCATGCATGCGGAGATCAACGTCTTAAAACAAGGGATGAAGCGATATGATTCTCGTTATCTAAAAGACTGTGTGCTGATCGTCTCACTAGAACCTTGTCTGATGTGTCTTGGAGCCATCATCAAAGCCGGTATCAAAAATCTGTATTATGTCTTAGATGATCCTAAGCTTGGTGGGCTATCTCACTACCACGCTTTTGTCGATGATAAGCTTCATGTTCATCGCTTAAACGATTCTCGTTTTAAGCCGATTATAGATGAATTCTTCCAAAAACTGAGATAATTATTAATATTACCTATTATTTATGGTAAAATACCACGCGTTATGAAAGATTCACAAAAGTTATATATGAATCAGCGTTTCCGTTAGCTACCTTTATTTTAAGAATTAAGGGACGTTTTAAACTACACATAAAATAAAGGAGAAATAATAACTATGGCAGTTGATTTTATGATTGAAAGACTCAAGGCGATGAAAAAGCGTCTTGCTGATATCGATAATATTTTGATGAACGGTGCTGCTGATGTCAGCACCATGACTAAACTCAACAAGGAAAGAGCGACATTAGATGAACCAGTTCGAATGTATAACGAACTTGTTGAGATGGAAAACAACAAAGCTGACGCTCAGGTCATGATGGATGATTCTGATCCTGAAATTCAGGCTTTAGGTAAAGAAGAGTTCAACGCTCTTACCAACCAGATCGAAGCCAAGAGAGAAGAACTCAAGATTGCCCTTCTTCCAAAGGATGAAAACGATGATAAGAACATCATCATGGAAATCCGTGGCGCTGCTGGTGGTGATGAAGCTAACATCTTCGCTGGTGACTTATTCAGAATGTATTCCCATTACGCGGATAAGAACGGCTGGAAGATCAAGATTCTCGATTCTCAGCCAACACCTCTTGGTGGCTTCTCTTTGATCTCTGTTCAGATCAAAGGTAAGATGGTCTATTCCAAGTTGAAGTTCGAATCTGGTGCCCATCGTGTCCAGAGAGTTCCTGTCACCGAAGCCAATGGTAGAATTCAGACTTCTACCGCTACCGTCTTAGTCATGCCAGAGATTGAGCATGTCGACATCGTCATCAATCCAAAGGATTTACAGATTGATACCTATCACTCTTCTGGTGCTGGTGGACAGAACGTCAACAAGACCGAATCTGCCGTTCGTATCACCCACATTCCTACTGGTGTGGTTGTCTCTTGCCAGGTGGAAAGAGACCAGCTCGCCAACAAGGAAACCTGTATGGAAATGCTCAAAGCCAAGTTACAGGCTATGCATGATGAAGAAGTTGCCGCCAAGGTCGGTGGTGAAAGAAGATTAAAGGTCGGTACTGGTGAACGTAACGAACGTATCCGTACCTACAACTATCCACAGAACCGTGTCACTGATCACAGAATCGGTTGGTCCACGTTAAACCTTCCAAAGGTTATGGATGGTGATTTAGATGAATTGGTCACCGCTTTAAACGAAGCCAACCAGAAAGACCTCATCGAAGAACAGACCAAAGAGTTACAGGCTCAGTTTGGTGCTGATTCCCAGGAATAATTCACTTACAGCAACAGGTTCGCCTGTTGCTGTTTTATAATAAATACATGACTTATAACCAGATATTTCAGATTTTATCTCAACATAACGTTCCTCTAGCTGACATCAAAGTGATTTTTGATGGTTATTTTCATGTAGATTTTGATTGTCTTGGTATTCTTGGTGACAAGAGGGGTCCTGATGATATCAACGACTTGTTAGAAAAGTTAGATCAAGGCTATCCTGTTGCCTATCTTGTCGGTTATACCGACATTTTAGGATTGCATTTGTTTTTAAATGAAGATACTTTGATTCCTAGAATTGAAACGGAAGACTTTGTCTATTCCTATTTGAAATACAATTATGATTTCAATCATAAAAAGGTTCTGGATTTATGTACTGGCTCTGGTTTTATTGCTTTAGCCATCAAGAATATTTATCCGGATGCTGAGGTTTATGCTTCGGATATTGTAGATAATGTATTATCGATAGCTAGAAAGAATGCAGACTACAATCATCTTGATGTCACCTTCCTGAAGTCTGATTTCTTAAAAGATATTCACGGTACCTTTGATGTCATCATTTCTAATCCACCATATATCGAAGAAGATAGCAAAGATGTCGATGCACCTTTTGAACCGGCGTTAGCATTATTCTCGGGCAAGGATGGCTTAGACTCTTATCGTTCTATCTTTAGCGATTTAGATTCTCATCTGAATGAAGAGGGTCTATCCTTCTTTGAATTAGAATCCACCAACAGCCAAGCCACATTAGAATTGATGAATTTAAAAAATCCTGGCTATGAAGCCAGAATCATTCAAGACTTATATCAAAGAGACCGTTATTTAGAAGCCAAAAAACATTAATCTGGATTTGCCCCAGTCCATGTTCTTCCTTCCACAATCAAAGTGACAAGGAAAGATAAACCAACAATGATGATAGCAACAATCAGCATGGCAGGATGTAGATGATAAACCGAACAAGAAATGATACTTAAAACCAGTATCAAAAATGCGTTGAAATAAAATAGATATTTAAAGTCTAACGGATAGAGTAAAGAAGCGACGATAACAATCGGCAACGTCAGCAACCCAATTAAGAGAATTGTCGAAAGCAAATTCTCATTTACTGGTGCTATCTGAGTGGATACACAGAAGTAAACAAAGATAGTAACATACATAAATACAAAAGAAACAACTCTTGATAATCGAGAGAGTTTTGCTCTTTTAATTCTGTCGCTTGCTCTATCGATAAAATCATCTCCGCGAAGTTCTTTTAAATGTTCAGCGAGGACTTTGTTTTTCTTTTCTCCGCCCAAAAAATCATAAGAATTATCATTATTGGTCTTCTCATCCATCTCACTTTTGCTTTTCTTACGGAATAACGTCAACAAATAAATCAGATTGATTAAGAAACCTAAGATGCAATAAATATAGCAGATCCAGAAAATAGCGAGATGATGAATCGGAATACTGACACTCTGGAAATCATAAGCGAAGTAAATAAACGGAAACGCGATGA
>CACXYG010000017.1 GCA_902771745.1 uncultured Erysipelotrichaceae bacterium
CACCACCGAATTACAGGTCTTATACGATGATGTCGCCCATAATCAAAGTTACTTCTTCAAAGATGTTAAAGCTTCTCTGACACAAGCCTTAGGTAACTGTGGTGTAGATATTCTTACGAATAACCCTGTCGATATGTTAAAAGGTTTGATTGATTCCATCATTCCAATCTTGTCTACCAAAGTATCTTTGCTTTTGACCTTTGCTAACAAAAACAATGTTCAGACCATCGCCAAGGGTCACTTCCCAGAATTATGCTTTGCTCATCTTCAGGCCAGAGATCCAAACTATACTCTCTTCCCTGTCCAGTACGATATGAGTGGTAAATACTTCTTGTTCAACAGCATGCAAGCCAATCAGAACGTCAAGATCACCAACAGCAAGAATCAAGTCGTCGCCCTATTTGAAAATGGTCAACCAGTGGAGACCGATTCTTCTCTTCCTTATGGTGTCAACCTACATAACCGTAATTTTGCTAAGGAATATCTGTTAGAAGCTTATCTTCCTTATGATGATACCTACACATTAGAAATCAGCAATACGGATGCCTATGGGGTTTATGAATATGATCCAGGTATCGTCTACTATAATCCAATCCAAGAGACGGTTGTGGAAACCAAAGACAATACCAGAATCATCACCTTTAGTGGATCGAAGAAATAAAATCAGCCGCTTGTAAAAAGCGGCTTTTAAAATGGTTAGCCATGTTTCAGGCTAACCAATAATTTATCTTTGATACTGCTTGATGCTTTCTTTTAAGAAGTTTCTGACATCATCAGAGAAATCTTTCTCTAGATAACGGAAGGACCAGTTCTTATCAGAAAGCAAGGATGGCGTATTGAGTCTTGCTTCTTCACCAAAAGGAACAACATCACTCATTGGAACGATGGTCAACTTGCAAGGAGAAGCATAACTGAGTTTGACGACCGTACGAACCAGATTCTTAAAGGAATCATCTTGATACTCCACATGGAACTGTTCGCACTCTTTTTTGACATCCTTCTTAAAGGTTTCCAACCCTTTTTCATCTAAGTTAGAAAGATAACTCAGCAATGGTTCGTTATCATGTGTGCCAGTATAGCAGACGAAGTTTTCTTTGGACATCGATGGCTTATGATCGTTATCTTCTCTACCATCAAAGGCAAATTCCAGAACCTTCATACCTGGATAACCGGATTTTTTTAAGAGCTCTTTGACTGGTTCATCGATGAAGCCTAAGTCTTCAGCGATGATCGGCAAATGCTGTTTGCCTTCAAATAAGTCGATGCCAGGACCGGTGATCCATTCACCTTTTCTGGCGTTTTGAGAACCATATGGAATGGTGTAGTAAGCAGCAATACCACGGAAGTGATCAATTCTTAAGATATCAAATAATTCTAAATTACCAGCGATTCTCTTGTTCCACCACTGATAACCAGTCTTCTTCATATATTCCCAGTTATAAATTGGATTACCCCAGAGCTGACCATCTTCGTTGAAGTAATCTGGTGGACAACCAGCGACGATGGTTGGGTTATGTTTTTCATCAAAGCGGAAGAGTTCTGGATATTTGTAGGCTTCCACAGAATCACGAGCCAAATATAAAGGCATATCACCCATCAAAAGAATACCTTTTCCATTGGCATAGGCTTTTAAGGCTTTGTATTCTAAAAGGAATTCAAACTGGGTCCAGCAATAGAAAAGATATAACTCGTGATGATCAGCAATCACTTTTCTTTCCAATTCCGCAGAATAGATTCTCTCTTCTTCTTTCCATTCATACCATGGGGCAAAACCATGTAAGGATTTCATGGTCATGAAGAAAGCAAAGTCATGATACTTTCCTTCTTTGACGAAGTCTAAAAACTTCTTATCAGACTTATCAAATCTAGCAAAAGCCTTCTTTAAGACATCAGTTCTATTCTGGAAAAGAAGACCATAATTGATTCTTCTTTCATTAGAACCAAAGTCGACATGTTCCACTTCTTCTTTCTTCAAGAGACCTTTTTGAATCAACGTATCCAAATCGATAAAATAGTAGTTTAAACCATTGTTGGATGGAGACTGATATGGAGAGTCACCATAGCTGGTGACATTCAAAGGCAGCATCTGCCAGATTTCAGCACCCACATCAGCAAGGAAATCAACAAAATGGAATGCATGTTTTCCTAAAGTGCCAATGCCATAGTTTCCTGGAAGGCAGGAGATTGGGAATAAGATGCCATTTTCACGAGTTTTTCTGGTCATTTGATACAGTCCTTTCTAACGTCATGCACTTATTCTATATGGTATGCAAGCGTTTTCAAAGACAAATAGAAATTATCCTAAGTATATTTTTTGCCTTTTACACCTTTTGTCAAAATTTAGGCTAAATTCCACCACATTTTAAAAATCACGCCCTTTAAGACGTGACTTTTGAATCATTGTTTATCACAAAGGTATTCCAGTTTCTCGTTATAGAAGGTCTCATAGATGGCTTTCCAGGCTTCATAATTCTTTTTGGCCATCATCTCCTTGTTCTCACGAGAAGATAATTCTGGATCTTCAAAGATGGGTTTTAAGACAAATATGGTATACATCTGAATAGGGAAACCATCTGGTCCGATTACATCCGAGTCTTCCATACAGATAAAGATTGGAACTACCGGAACATGGGCGTGAACTGCCATAGTATAGGCACCTGATTTTAACGGTTTTGGTTTACGATAATTCCACCACATCGACTGTTCAGGATAGATGAGAACATAATTGCCGTTTGTAAGATGATAAGAGGCGGCACGAAGAAATTCCTGTAACGTCTGAAAGTCAGAAGACAATGGAAGGGTGTTACAGTTTCTCATCAAACTTCCATAAAAGCCTGGATAAGAAGTGTAATTACCTTCCTTGATGACACGGAAGAGTTTTCTCTTCTTGCTCTGGATGGATTTTTCATAAACTACCTGGGTGGCAAAAGAATCCATGGCAGAAAAATGATTGCATGTCAAAACCGCACCGCTATCTAAGTTGTCGAGGTTTTCTACACCGACAACATTCTTTACGATGAACTGCTTGTTCTTGATCATCTTATGAAGAAACTTTCTGGCGAGACCAAAAGTGATTTTTGCTTTGATTCTGGTGGAGAGTTTCTTCTGTTTGTAATCGACGGTTCCCGGTTTGATGACTTTGGCTGGTGAATCATTTTCAGGGTCGACATCAAATTGACCTGTTTCTTCTAATTCTTTGATCTTGGCCAAGACTCTTAATCGTTCTTTATCTTGTTCCATGGAGTGCTCCTTCGTAGAGATGTTTATAGATGGAATAGTTCACATAGATATCATCAAACTGATGATATCTGAACTTCTTATGAACTTTCTCAATATGATATTGTTTGATGTTTTCTGTATGAGGATAAGGTAGCCAGAACAAACGTTTGGAGAAATGTCTGACGACGGTGTGTTTATGGAGAAATTTCTGATCGTTAAAGCGTTGCGGTAGCATCTTCTTTTTTGTTGTGGAGTGATAGATAGCATCTTGATCAGCAAAGGTCAGTTTCTTAGTCTGAATCAGTTTTCGAGCTTTCATAAACAAGCCTGTCTCTTTACATTTCTTCATGTTGAAGAGTAAGACACCCGCGTTGATATAGTTTGGATTCAGAAGGTATTTACCATAATGATCTCTCGCAGCCGCATATTCATAATCAGAGATATCCTGATTATAAAGAAGATGAATATCGCGGTTGAACATGATGTCCGTATCTAAATAGAGAAGTTTATCTGGTATTCCTTCTACTTCATCGGCAAATAAACGAATCAAGGTATAAGGGGAACAATAGGCTCCTTCGTTTGGACAGCCCTTAAATTCCTTCTCATAAAAAGAGGTGACATCCACCTTGATAACTTCACTTTCTGGATTGTACTCTTTGACCATCTTATTTAAAAAGGAAATGAGGTCATCAGATACAGGGGTATAATCCTCTTTGATTCTGGTGACATCCATAGTGAATAGATAAACTCGATAACTATCCTTACTGGATCTCTTTAAGATAGATAGAAGAGAGGTGACAATACCATCAAAGACTTTGCTATTACCACAATAAAGTAGATTAATCATGGTCTTCTCTCCTGACATAATGAATCAGTTCTTTATCAGAAGTCAAAGCACGACTTGTCATCGCTTGATAGACTTTCTGACGTAAGTCTTCTCGTGCCTGAATATCATCAAGACCTTCTTGCGGATAAAAAGGACCATCAATATAGGTGATAATCTTCACTTTCTTAGCATTCTTTCTTTGATGATAGGTGTTTGTAAAGCAATAGGTTGGCGTATCATACTTGACCGGATAATGGAAAGAGGTCGCCAAAAATGGTCTGATCTTGGTATAGTAGGGCCATAAGTGTGCTTCTGGATAAATCACAATCGCCTTATTCTTTTTGACTAAGGTATCCGTGGCTTTCATGAAGTTTCTTGTTGCTCCCAAATCAGAGGGAAGTGGTAGACCGCCAAGATAAGGCGTAAACTTACCTAACAGAGGAATTGCGACATTGTTTGGATGAACAATGGTATAAACAGATCTTGGAGACATGATAAATGTAGGAATTAAAGCATCACCGATGATCTGTGTATGATTGCCATATAAGAAGAGAGGTCTCTTCTTCATATCTTTTAATTTTTCTTTGCCGACAATTTTATGATGAAACTTGAGTTTCAGATAACACCAAGCTAATGGTTTACTGATGACATAATAGGCTAATACATGAAGCAATCGACCAAAGAAACCAGTCCTCAGATATTTATAATCCTTAGTGATCTTTGGCGTCTTGATCGACATGGTAGAAAACTCATCATTCAACTCGTCGGTATAATATATCGTCGAGGAAAGCTTAGACATAACTAGACTCCAGCAGCAATCATGCCCGCCTCATCCACAACTTCTTCACTATCTTCTTTTTCTTCGTTACGTCTCTGAATCAGATTGAGATAGTTATCTGGATTATTGGCTTCTTGTAAACAGGCTTCAAAGACAGTCAGAGCAACTCTCTTCTCTTTGGCCAATTCTTCAAAGGTGAACGAAGCATAGACACTCTTGATATCCATATAGAAAGGAGAGCGGAAAGCAACATCCCAGAAATACTGGGAATATAAAGCCTGAATGTCATGCCATGGCTTAGGAGCAAAGGCATAATGGATCAAGCATCTCTTCTTTTCTGCAATCTTCCAATCCTTGATGCATTCCATATTCCAAGAACGAGAGATATACTTCACATCATCTTTGCAGATGATATTGAGATAGTCCTGATCCTGAGCGACATGGAAGGTATAGAAATGAACCAAGTCGATAAACTGATGCATGACTTTGACTTCACGCCACTTCTTAGAATTGATGACTAAGACACCGGCATTGAAATAACGTTTGTTGTTAATACCTAAGCAACGCTTGGAATATAAAGCTGGTTCTTCAAGACGCATGACAGCCTCAGGAACAGCACCGACAAGATGATGATGAAGATTGATATCATAAAGCTTACCGACATCTTGTAAGATAGCAGTATCAGAATCGATATATAAAGCCTTGTTATAAAGCGGGAACTTATCGGCAATCAATAAACGATAGTAGGTGGATGGTGAATAATAATCTCTCACTGGTAAATGAGAAACCAATTCTTCAATATCCTTGCTGACATCATTGATACAGATAGAGACGTTTCTTCTTTCCATAGAAATAATCTTGTCGATAGTCTCCTTGGTCAAGTCAGTATGTAAAACGTGAATACGATAATTTCTCTTTGGATCGGTATGTTCAATCAAAGAAAGCATGGCAACGGACGCAAATTTAGCAAAGCGTTCATCAAAACCGAAGAAAATAGGTACTAAAGGTTTGTTCATTATAAATCACCTCCAAAATATCTAGCTTTATTGTATTAAAGTAGCTAAATAAAGTAACCCTATCCCTTCAGGACCGCGTTAGAGAGGCTATTCTCGAGAAAAGAGAGAGGTAAAATCAACTCTCTTAAAAAGAGAATTAGGCTTTACAAAGGTGCTTTTTCAGATATAATATTGTCAATATGAACGAAAATGTCCCATTAAAAAAGATTGTTGCCAGCAATTTGACCGAACTGAGAAAAGAGAAGGGTTTGACCCAAATCCAACTCGCTCAGCTTTTCAATTATTCCGATAAAGCCGTCTCAAAATGGGAAAGAGGTGACACCCTTCCTGACCTTGAGACCTTAAAAGCCCTAGCGGATTATTATGGAGTCACGCTAGATTATCTTGTCCATGACGGAGATAAGAAAGAAAAGGCCCAATATCTGCTTGCCGAAGAAAAAGCGCCTGTCAACACCAAAGCAATCGCCATCATCTCTTGTATGATTGCTCCATTATTATGTGTTGCCTTATATATCGCCTTATGGTTATCGTTAGGCTATAACTATTGGCTCGCTTTTATCTGGTGGATACCAATTGACTTCCTTCTTCTTTTCATCTTTGCTTGGTTATGGTGGGATAAAACCCAAAGAACCATCTATGGCATCTTGCTTAGTTGGTCTGCAGTTGTTTGTACCTACTTAGAACTGGGTATGGATTTACCAAATGGTATGGGATGGCAAGTTTGGGAAATCATCCTGATTGGTATTCCTTTAACCATTGCCTTGCTCTTATGGATGAAAGTAAGAGTCAAACCACAAGAACCTGAAATTAATGAAAACGAGGTTTCCGAATAAGGAAACCTCGTTATTTTTATTCGCTTGTCTTTTCTTCTTCCGTTTTTTCTTTGGTAAAGACATTACCTAAGAAATATTTCTTCATGGTGGTAGAACGCTGCATAAAGACAAAGATCAGACGATTGAACACCAGTTCATAAACAAAGCAGCATAAGCCTGCTTTTAAAAGATTAAATGGGCCATAAATCAAAGTGATCAAGCCAAAGTATGAACCAATACCACTCATGACATTCTGTCCGTGGAAATAACTGATGACATTTTCGATGGCACCTTCATCAAAACAGGTTGAGAAGTGAGCTTCAGGACCAAAGACCGTCAGATAAGATGGGGTGATAAATAAAGCATTCAAACCGGTTAGGACCACCGTTACAAATAAGGTGATGGTAATATAACCAAAGATACGATACTTCAAGCCTTTATTGAACCACTGGAAGACTTTAGCACAGACAAACAAGGCTAAGACAAACATCAAGGAAGTGAATAAGGCAGTGATGTTACCGATACCCAAGCCTTGGGTTGGACCATGAACCGTCATATCCAGCGCCGTCTTCACTAAGGCGACAGAGACACCACCGACAAGACCATACATCGCATAGGCGATCAAGACAGTGATTTCTGATAATTCAATCATCAACCACGGTGCCGGCGGATACGGAATACGAGCAAACGCCATCAAAACGAAACCTAATGCTGATAACAAAGCGATTGTTACCAGACGCGACACGACTTCTCCACTACTTCTTCTCATTCTTTTGAGTCCTTTCCCCTCGGGAAATAAAAATTACCCCGAAGCAAAAGCGCCCCAGGGTAATCTCAAGATGCAAAAAATTGAGATCTAGCTCTTCTTCTATCCAGCCTTTACTGTCGCCTTCGGAATTGCACCGAATCCTGAGACCAAGTCTCTCGCGGGGTTTACCGCCGAGAAGGAATTTCACCTTTCCCTGAATCGCTATAAAAGGAATTATAATTATTTTTTTGTCTTTTGCAAGCAATTACGCTTTGTTTAAAGAAGAATACAAGACTATCCCTTGAATAACCAAGACGAAGGAAGTTGTTGGTCTCTTCTTTTTGAAACAAGCATATTCATACAAGATGTTTGTACCTTTACGGATAAAATATCATACTTGCTTCATCATCTCCGCCTTCATACATAAGAAGGATGCGACCATGTTTTTTATCATAAAATAAGAAATATCCAAAATTTGAATAACAATTTTTTTGGTTTGTAATAATATTGTCGAAAGAAAATGTTTCAGGCAAAGTTTGATATCGTTCCCAAGAGAAAAGGGTCTCAAGACACTCAAGGAAATATACCTCTGGTCTAGAATAAATTCCGTCTCTATATTTTAGACTATCGAAAAAGAATTGATTGTGACTAAATGGGGTATCAGACTCGCATCGATATACGATGGGATTCAAAGAAGGGCAATTATAATAAACATAACGAGAGTGGTCATACCGTTCTTTTTCATGCCATCGTTTGTCTTGATCTGTTTCATACGGCCAATAAATTAAGTAAAAGGAAAATAAATCAGCGAAAAACGATTTCAACTTCTCTTCCCCTTTCAAACTATTAACATGAATTCCCCTTTTTAATCCATAAGACTTTTCAATCAGAAAACATAAAGGAATCCTGTCTTGTGGTTTCACATCCTTTTTTAAATGCAATTTGACAATTTCTTGAAGCAAATCACTTTTTTGCTGTTCTTTTAAACTAAATGCAATCATAATCAGTTGTCCAAATAATACGGTAGCCCATAAAAAGAGTGATTAGGGACTCTATTATTACCTGATTTTGCATGAAAATGGTGCAAATACCACCCATGACCAGTAATATTGTGATCTGAAAACACTGTTTTAGAAGGAAATGCAAGTTTCATAACAGATCTTGTTTTATCCCAAGCCATGTTCGTCCATTAAACGAAACAAAATGAGTGAAAAGTAACCCAATCAACAGAATAATCTTACGATAATTCATATTTTACACTTCAAAAAGCTATACCGCAATTAATCTTCTTTGAATATATATTAGATTGTAAAATATTTCAAGACGAAAGATAATATTTCATCTTGAGATAACTACTATTTTGTCATGAAATGTTTGATTTTATATGTCTTTTGCAAGCAATTACTCTTTGCTTCGATTATAATGAACCTACATACAGGAGAATTTTCCTCCTGCATCGCAAACAACTCGAATCATATGGATAAACTTGTCATACATCTTTTATCGCTGGAAGAAGTAAGAAAACACGAATCCTTTTTGCTTGCTTATGTTTCCCCTCAACGAAAAGACAAGTCTTTAGAATATCGCTTTGAAGAAAATAGATATCAATCTCTTGGCGCAGGATATCTTCTGAAAAAACACACCAAAGGCGAAGACACCTTCAGTTATAACAAATATCATAAACCTGAAGGCGAGGAAGAATATTTCAACATCGCCCATTCTTATAACTATATCGCTTTTATCAAAGCCGATGTTCCTTGCGGTATTGATATTGAAAAAATCAAAGAAGCTAAAGAAAAACTCATCAAATATGCATTTGCTAGTCAAGACCAGAAACTGATCAAAACCAATGATGACTTTTTTAAGTATTGGACATTAAAAGAAGCCATAGGCAAAGCCCATGGCAACGGTTTAATCGATGAATCCATTCAAGATGTACCAGCCAAAGAAGGAAGAGTACAATACAAGAACAAATGCTACTTCACAAAAGCGTTCAAGTTAGATGATTATTATTTATCTATCGCTTTAGAGGATAAACTACCCGAAGATATCATCCTACAGGAAGAAATCATCGTAGAAGATTAAGACTTAAAAAGCCCAATCACCATCCTTGAAAATTTGAACTTCCTTATCATCTTCCGTAACACCGATGATACTCATATCTTTTGAACCAATCATAAAATCCACATGAGACAAGGATTTGTTGATACCAAAAGATCTGATTTCATCATCGGTATACTTTTCAAAATCAGGATAAAGATTTGGAAAACCAGTACCCAGAGCTAGATGACAAGCTGCATTCTCATCATAAAGCGTATTGAAGAAAAGAATGTTTGTCAAATTGATTGGGGAATGATAAGGAACAAAAGCACATTCTCCAAGATAAGCAGAGCCTTCATCTAAAGAGAGGATAGAACGTAAAGCTTCTTCTCCTTTTTCCGCATGGACTTCTACCGCCTTACCTTCATGGAATCTCACAGAGAAATTTTCAATCAACTGTCCCTGATACGATAATGGCTTACTGGCATAGACAATACCTTCAGCCACACCTTTTCTAGGAGAAGTAAAGCATTCCTCGGTAGGAATATTTGGTGAATAAACAACACCTTCAAGGGTGTGTTCATCTCCACCTTCAAATCTCACACTAGGTATCAAACCGACGCTGAAATTGGTACCGTTAGAAGATTTATAACGCAATTCTTTTAAACGAAGAGAGTTGAGATAGGAACAACGATTTTTTAGATCCTCGTTATGTTTCTTCCAATTCTCAATACCATTACCATCATCCGCTCTGGAAGTATAGAGGATAGCTTTCCATAACGCCTCAATGGCTTCTTCCTCACTCAAAGAAGGAAAGACCTTCTTAGCCCAGGAAGGAGAAGGGACACCAGCGATAACCCACTGGAAATGATTTTCTCTCTGATCTCTGTACTTGCCTAAAATCTTATGTTTAGCCTGTCTGATTCGACTAGCCTTAGCATTATCAATACCAGATAAACCATCAGGATCATCGCCATCCAACCAGATGAGAACTGGTAATTCATCAAGCATGAATTTATGAGCGTATTCTTCAAATAGAGGAACTTCTTTTAAGGCCTCTTCAGAAGCATAGAGATTGTCTACTTTGTCCATCTTGCTAGCCTGCCAGTGCACATAGACCCTTTTTGCCCCAGCCTCATAACACTTCTTAGCCACAATAGAAGCAAAGTCTTCTTCAAAAACGGCAGTACGAATCACCACGTACTGTCCTTTTTGAATATTGGCGCCGGTCTTAACAATCAGTTCTGCATATTTCTCAATCAATTCTTGATTCATTTCTCATTCTCGCTTTCTTTTCATGATGCCTTAGTGTTTTTGTGCTCAGATTCCTTTTTTGCTTCATGATCATGTTTCACCTGAATTGGAACGGTAAACGTTTCTTTTACTTCGATCACTCTGCTGTTATCCTTGCTTGGATCATAACCAGGTTTATCACAGAGGCATTTTCCACAATGAGGACAGATATAATGCTTGTGGCACTTAGGACATACCTTAGCCTCACGACGATCGAATCGCTTAAAGCACTTCCAGCAATAATCTTTGTAATAGGACTGTCGTTTTCTACGTTCTTCATCACTATAGGTTACCAAAGACCATATCACCAAACTTGAACCGATAATAGAACCTACAACACTGCCAATGATTAAAAAGCCTTGCATCAAAAAGCCCATACCAATGCAGAATGCAATCGTCAAAATTATTACGATGATAATCGGGATAAGTCGATTTTGAGCTTCTCCGATCACCCATGCATAGATGATGGTAAAAGCAACTAAACCAACAAAAAACAATGGCCAGGCACCCATAACGAATTCATTATACCAAAAATGCCCGTCGTTGACGGGCAAAGGTTTAGTTTTATCTTAAATGAACAATCACTTTATTCCTGGTACTCAGGAATGCGTCTCAGGATCGTCTTCATGATAATCAGGATGTTCCTCAAGGAACTTCTGATGAAGAGTGTTGACATCCTCATCATTTAACAAGCCATTATCATAGGCTTTCTGAGGATTATAGATATCACCATCTTGGGTACAGAGGCACAACCAATTTCCCCCACATGGAAACTGACAAACAATAATACCACTGATTTCGACATCAACAATCGCATCTGTAACATCAATATCCGGTTGTTCAGTTGCAAAAGATACCAAATAGTTGTCATGGAATATACCAAAGTCCTTGGTGATGGTATACCACATCACAAAGGTATCGGAATAATGCTCACCATATCTTTCCTGAAGAACTGACTTTACACATTTCTCATAGTAGGAATCACGGATGAAGGTAGCCTGCTTGGATGTGAGGTTTCCGATGGCAGGATGATCCGCCATCACTTCTGGTTCTGGATAATAATTCAGAAAAGATGAAGAATTTGAATTACACGAAAACAATGCCAAAGACGACATCAATATTGATAAAAATTTGTGTTTCATAAAAACTTCCCCCTTTTCTTTACATACATGACATGATGAAGTTCATCAAATCGATTGCATAAATTGTACGGCACCAAAAACAATAAGTACATATTTTTAGCATATTTTGATAGAAAACATATACTAAAACAAGTTTATAAGCGATTAAATGTACACTCTGTCCTATATCCACATCAAAAAAACTATGCAGATAACTTCGCTTACTTTACATATTGTTTCAATATTTGTGCTGGATTAATTATTTATTTCATCAAAAAAGCCCGTCGTTGACGGGCAAAGGTTTACTTGTTTAAAGCAGCTGTAATGGCTCTATCTTCCTTAGAGAGAGTGTTGAGAGAATACTCAATTCCATATTTTTCACAAACTTCCTTAAGGATTTCCTGAGAATGAATAGCAGAGTCTGAATCACATTCCAACTCATAGTCGAGATGATCACCATAAGAGTTCTGAGAAATATCCAGGACAGAATCTTTGTATTCCGTTTCTTTTCTGAATGTAGTCAGGGTAGCCAAAACCAGAAGTTCTTCCGCGTTGATCTGTAAGATATCCAAGAAATTACGAATATCACCCTTAGGGAAGATATTTCTGTCGATGAGATCTTCGGCCTGTTCTCTGGTCAAAGCCTGATTCTTCTCTAATAAACCTTCCGAGAGAGGAGCCTTTAGAGTAAAGACAAACTTCTGGCCACTTTCACGGATACGTAAGATCATTCCATATTTCTTTAAAACTTGAGCACGACTATCTAAATAGTAGTTGGTCTGAACCAGACTGACCGTTGGGAATCTCAGTTCCTTAACCAAACGATCATAGTTTTCTTTTGACAGAAGTACTTTTGCTTCGATTTCAATATTATTGCTGGACATAATAAACCTCTTTCAATGTCATAATATGATACAATAAAGCAGTTGAAATAAAAAGAGATAAGAGACCTATGAAACCCTGTCATTTCGCTGTGTATTCCAAAATGTTCGAAAACAACACCGTCATGATTGAGCGCCTGAAGAAGGAACTTGGCCAAAACGGATTTGTTTATGATGAAGAAAAACCCAACCTGATCATCGTCTTAGGTGGTGATGGTTCTTTTATGAGAGCCATTCATGACCGTAAGTTACCACGAGGAAAAGATATCAGTTATCTTTTGTTCAACACTGGTCACCTGGGATTTTATTCCGACTATGCCAAAGGGGAAGAAGATGAGTTTATCCATGCGATACTCACCAAAGAACCTGAGGTAGAATATCTGCCATTCTTCCGTTTTGTCATCGACAATAAAAGAGAACACCACTTCATCAACGACATCGCCATTCAGACCGGTGAAACTGTCTTTATGGATGTCTATGTCAATGATGAACCATTGACCGAAAGCCGTTGTAACGGTATTGTTGTAGGTACCCCAACAGGTTCCTCTGGTTATCTGTTATCCTTGAATTCTCCTTTGGTCATCAATGCACCTGACCTTTATCAGTTCTCTTTGATTTCTCCTTGTCACAACCGTCTTTTCCCTAACACCATCACCAAAGCCATCATCGGTGGCAATCAGGAATTAAGAGTTGTCATTCACGAAGGAAACTATGATATTTATGTCGATGGTGGCCATAAGACCAAACTCAAAGGTCATGAATTCAGTTTCTCTCACAAGAAGGATGAGCTTGTCTCTCTCTTACATTTAAAAGATATCACCGTTGTTTCACGTATCAGAAAGAACATTTCTGGAAAGGAAGATTAAACTATGGAACCCTATGTCTATATCATCATCGCTGTTGCAGCAGCCTTACTGATTGCTCTTGTCGTTTTTGGTATCATCCGCTACAACAAGAAAAAGAAAATCGAAGCCGCCGATAAGGCTGTCGATGAGAAAGTTGAACAATCTG
>CACXYG010000018.1 GCA_902771745.1 uncultured Erysipelotrichaceae bacterium
CCAAGAGACGCAGACTTCTCGGCTATGAATCAGCCGAGGCGTGCTTCTCCAAGGCCTTGGAGAAGCAGGGAATACCAAGAACATGGATGTACGTCTAAAGAATTATCACTTCGACTTGCAATTCAGGAAATTTAGTTTCAAGTTTTTTCAATAAATCGATTATTTAACAACTGACAACTATTTTTTACTATTCAGTCGTTTTCTCTCAACTAGGAAAATAAAACCACTTGACAATTTTATATTTTCAAATATGGTCTAAACTATCGAAAAAATAGACTTACAACAACCCATCTTTTTATAAAAGTTGTTAATTCAAAGAAGTTAAATGTAAGGGCTATCATTTTAACAACCACAAGTAAAAACTAAAGTTGTTTAAACTACTAAAAAAGTCCTAATTTTTCGCGCTTTTTATACTTCACTTGATTTGTAAAAATTATTTCAATTCTCAAAGTGCTTTTTCCTTGAGATTATAACCCCTTTCATAACATAATAAATATAGACGTCACTTTTGCTTTACAGACATCAGTAGCGAATACGGAGATGGAAGAAATGAGAATACAAATCGCAGGCATTGAAAGACATTCTTCCGTTAATGGACCCGGCGTTCGTTACGTTCTCTTCACTCAAGGCTGCCCTCACGCCTGTCCTGGTTGCCAGAATCCTGATACCTGGTCACCAACAGCTGGGGTTAGTTACGACACTGAGGACATCATCAACGACATTTTATCAACCAAATATATCGATGGTGTGACTCTCTCTGGCGGAGATCCGCTCTTCCAAGCAAAACCCATCTTAGAGATCGTCAAAGCGCTGAATGAAAAGAAAATCAACATCTGGTGCTATACCGGATGGACGTACGAGCAACTCGATAGTCTACAGGCTGGTCCTGAAGCCAAAGAAGTTCTCTCCTATCTTGATGTATTGGTCGATGGTCGGTTTGTTCTATCCCTTTTAAGTCGGGATTGTATCTATCGAGGATCAACGAATCAAAGGTTGATTGACTGCAAGAAATCCATTCAAGAAGGCAAAGTAGTAGAAATGACATCGTTCAATTACGGTTTATAACAGAAGAGAGGATCAGATTATGGAGTTTATCATCAAACGTGACGGCAAGAAGGTTCAATTCGAAGCCGAAAAAATTGAAAATGCAATTGCGAAAGCATTTGTTTCCACCAATGAGGTACCAGCCAGAGATGTCTCGGCTATGTCAAGAGCCATCGAACTCATGGTTGTCACTTCCTTAGGCAACAAGGGCATTTATATCCCAACCGTCGAACAGATTCAGGACGAAGTCGAAAGCGCCTTGATGAAGTGCGGTTATCAGGCTACTGCCAAAGCCTACATCCTTTATCGTAGTCAGCATGAAAAGGTCAGAGAAATCTCTAAGCCGATGCTTGACTATGCCAAACTTGTCGATGGCTATATCGGCACGGAAAAGGACTGGCGTGTCAAAGAAAATTCCACCGTCACTTTATCTTTAGGTGGTTTAATCCTCTCCAACAGCGGTGCTGTCACCGCCAACTACTGGTTGAGTCAGATTTATGATGAAGAGATTGCCGAAGCGCACAAACACTGCTTCTTCCATCTCCATGATTTAAGCATGCTTTCCGGTTATTGCGCTGGTTGGTCTTTAAAACAACTTATCAAGGAAGGTCTTGGTGGTGTCACCGGTAGAATCACCTCTGCTCCAGCCAATCACTTATCCACCTTATGTAACCAGATGGTCAACTTCCTTGGCATCATGCAGAATGAATGGGCTGGTGCCCAGGCCTTCTCCTCTTTTGATACCTACCTTGCTCCATTTGTCAAAGTTGATCATTTAACTTATAAAGAAGTCAAACAGAACATCCAGAGTTTCATCTATGGTGTCAACACCCCATCCAGATGGGGTACTCAGGCTCCCTTTACCAATGTCACTTTAGACTGGACCGTTCCTGAAGATATGAAGAACTTACCTGCCCTTGTCGGCGGTAAGGAGATGGACTTCACCTATGGTGATTGTAAAGAAGAGATGGATATGGTCAACAAGGCCTTTATTGAAATCATGATCGAAGGCGATGCCAACGGTCGTGGCTTCCAGTATCCAATTCCAACCTACTCCATCACCAGAGAATTCGATTGGTCCGATAATGAAAACAACAGATTATTATTTGAAATGACTGCCAAATATGGCACTCCATACTTCTCCAACTACATCAACTCCGACATGAAGCCAAGCGATGTCAGAAGTATGTGCTGCCGTTTACGTCTCGACCTTCGTGAACTCAGAAAGAAGGGTGGCGGATACTTCGGCTCTGGTGAATCCACCGGTAGTATCGGTGTCGTCACCATCAACCTTCCAAGAATCGCCTACTTATCTAACACCAAGGAAGACTTCTATCGTTTGCTTGACCGCTACATGGATATCGCCGCTCGTTCTTTGGATACCAAGCGTAAGGTCATCACCAGATTGTTAGATCAGGGTATGTATCCATACACCAAGAGATACTTAGGTTCCTTCAACAACCACTTCTCCACCATCGGTCTTGTCGGTATGGAAGAATGCTTGATCAACGCCAAGTGGAACCAGGAAGGTGAACTTACTACCGAAAGCGGTAGAAAGGTCGCTGAAGAAATCCTCAACCACATGAGAAACAGACTTTCCGACTATCAGGAAAAATACAATTGCTTATTCAATTTGGAAGCCACGCCAGCCGAATCCACCTCTTATCGTTTTGCCAAACACGATGTCGCGGAATTCGCCGATATCAAGACCGCCGCTAAGGAAGGTCAGGCTCCATACTACACCAACTCCTCTCACTTGCCAGTCGGTTACACTTCCGATATCTTCCAGGCTTTGGAAATGGAAGATGACTTACAGGTCTTATATACCTCTGGCACCGTCTTCCACGCCTTCTTAGGTGAAAGAATGCCAACTTGGCAGAACGCTGCCAGCTTAGTTAAGAAGATTGCTTCTAACTTCAAGCTTCCATACTTCACCTTGTCTCCAACTTATTCCGTCTGTCCAGAACACGGCTATATCGCTGGTGAGCACTTCCATTGTCCACACTGCGGAAAAGAAGCCGAAGTCTATTCCAGAATCACCGGTTATTATCGTCCAGTCAAGAACTGGAACGATGGTAAGACTGCGGAATTCCACAGCCGTAAGACTTATGAACCAAACGAACTTCACGGTAGAGAAACACCAGACAGCTATATCCATACCACCGTCGGTAAGGGCAATGTCGCTGCCACTCCTGAAGTTCCACATGTCCAGACTCACGATCATAGAAGAGTCGTCTTAGTCACCACCAAGACTTGTCCAAACTGCCGCAGCGCCAAGAACTTCTTAAATGAAGCCGGTGTTGATTATGATGTCGTCTTAGCCGATGAACCAGAAGGTGAAAAGGTCGCCAGAAGATATAACATCGTTCAGGCTCCTACGCTCATCGTTCCTGACAAGGATGATGATGGTGTCACCTTATACGAGAATGTCTCCAACATCAGAGACTACATCGACAACAAGTAAAGATTATTATCTGTCCTCCTGATAGGCACCACGATTTCTCTCGTGGTGCTTTTTGGTTTGACAGTTTAAATTTTATAGAAAACATTGACTTATCTATCAAGAAAGACTAGACTTTTGTCGGCCTGAAATTTATTCAAACACTTCAGGCTACTATCATTACTCGCATGGTACTTTCCAAGAAAGACTGTAGAAGGAGAATGAACAATGATTCTTTTAGCGGATTTAGGGAACAGGTCCCTTTCTTTGTCCATTTATGAAAATCGACAAGAAAAAGCCTCTTTTAAGACATTGTCAGACAAATTCAAAAGCGCCGATGAGTATCAGGAGACACTGAGACAATTTTTACGTCTACAGAACCTCACGCCAAAGGATATCGACGGAGCGATTTTAGCGAGTGTCGTTCCTAGCCTTACCAAACGTGTAGAGAAAGCCATCAACACCGTCTTAGAAACGGATTGTCTCTTGTTAGATCGTAAACTCAAGACCGGCCTAGCCATCAGAATGGATAACCCTAGCGAGGTGGGAAGTAATCTCATCTCCGCAGCTATCGGGGCCATCAATGACTATAACGAAGACTGTCTGATTATCTGTCTTTCAAGCTGTCTAAGCCTGACTGTGGCAACCAAGGACAAGCAATTTCTCGGTGGAAGTCTTTTCCCCGGTATGAGAGAAAGCGTCTCTCATATGTGTGAGACCAACGCCCAATTGATGGAAATCGACTTAGGTCGACCCAACAAACTGATTGCCAAGTCCACCAAGGAATGCATCAATTCTGGTGTCGTCAAAGGCTATATGTTACTAGTGGATTCACTAGCCAACGAGATGGAAAAGGAATTTGGCAAACCTTTAAAGAGAGTCCTTACCGGACCTGATGCCAACATCTTAAAGACCTTCATGGGTCACAAATACACCTACAATCCCCACCTTTTGATGGATGGTCTATATGACATCTACATCAAAAACACAAATCTCAATAAATAATAGGAGCAATAATTAAAATGAGAAGAAATAATACTGTTTACGCTTTAGCTGTTATCGGTTTGATGGTCGCCATCATGTTGATCTTTGGTTTCACCCCACTTGGAACCATCTCCACTCCAGCCTTAACCATCACCCTTATGGGTATTCCGGTTGCCATCATCGCTTGTGTCTTTGGTCCATGGATGGGCGCCTTCGCTGGTGCTGTCTGGGGTACCATCTCCATCATCCAGGCTTTCGCTGGTATGGATGCCACTGGTGCCTTACTCTTATCCGCTGATCCATCTGTCATTCCAAACGGCATCAAATTCGGTGGCCTTATCGCCATCTGCTACTGCAGAGTCTTTGTCGGTTTCTTCACTGGTCTCATCTATGACGCTTTACGTCTCATCGATAAGAAGGGCTTTGTCGCTCCATTCTTAGCCAGTATGTCTACCGCCATCTTAAACACCATCTTATTCATGTCTCTCTTCTGCCTCTTCTTCTATCAGACTGGTACCATCCAGAACTTCTGTGCCTCTGCCGGCTTACCAACCGAAAATGCCTTCATGTTCGTCGTCTCTCTTGTCGGTATCAACTTCTTTGCCGAATTCGGTACCAACGCCGTCATCGGCGGTGCTGCCAGCCTTGGTATCACCAAAGCTGCCGAACACATGTCCGTCTCTTCCATCTTCCCTCACTTCTGGGCTAAGAAGCCAGTCGCTGCTGAAAACTAATCTCAAAAATGAAACAAATCGGCCCTGAATGAATGTTCAGGGCCTTTTCCTTTAGTGCTTAAAATATCTTATTAAACACAAAAACTTTTCTTTAATTGTTACAAATGTTACAGAGTTTCCATGTCAGGCGAATATCTTTCGTAAAAGTTTCGATAAAAACGAAACTTTTTCGTAAACAATATCAACAAAAATAAGTCTTAGTTTCCTATAAAATAACCTAGTTTTGTTATACAAATGTGTTATAATCTTTTGCATAGGAGGGCTTACCAAATGAAAAAATGTAAACATTTACTCATCGCTATCTCTTCATTACTCTTGGTCAGTTGTGGTGTAGATAACTCTTCTGTTACTTCTTCCAGCAGCACTACGCAAGTCTCTTCTACCGCCGAGAACAGCAGTAAGACGAGTCCGAGTAGTATATCTTCCGTAGATGACAACAGTGTAGAAGCTAGTGAATTAAAAGAAAAATTAAAATCCGCTATCAATACGGCGAATAAAAAAGATGCCTTGGAAATCGAAAGCACCGATTTTACCATGGATATGACAAGTGCGTTTTCTAAGAAAATCACCTACTACAATAGCGATGGCGCTTTAGATACCACCCAAGGTGATAATGGGGTTACCATCCAAAGTGGTAACCTGGATGCCAAAGTCAACAATGCCACCATGGATATCGGGGCGAAGAATCTTCAGGGTGAAACCAAGAATGATTTATTGACCAGCATCAAACTGCTTTTTGATCTTGATGTCACTTATCAGGGTTTTGGTGCTACCAAAGCCAAAGAATATCAGGGTGAACAATTAGATGTCGCCGCCTATTTAGAACAGGGTTCCATCTATGTTGATTTTGATGATGATACCGTCCGTTCGGCCGTTTTAGATAGCGTGAACGACTTCTATGGTCTAGAACTCAATGCCGCCGTCCTACCAAAGTACTTCAAGTTAGATAATGTTCTTTCTAAGAACACCCCATGGCCACTTTCCGTCATCGACTCTCAGATGATCGATGATGACTTAAGTGTGATCTTTGATGAGTATGATAGTCTTCCTGGCGCTGCCAAAAGTGCTATCACCTTCAGTA
The DNA here is from genome assembly GCA_902771745.1 of uncultured Erysipelotrichaceae bacterium. GTDB lineage: Bacteria > Bacillota_I > Bacilli_A > RFN20 > CAG-288 > Enterosoma. The sequence goes on from CACXYG010000018.1 coordinate 6,284, forward strand.
AGGATGAGACCGATTATCACATTAACATCAACATCAATAAAGTTGTCCTGGCCACCATGCCGATTCTATATCAGTCGATCGCTACTGGTAAATTAGATCCGGAAAGTGAAAACTATAACGAAGAATTACAGAACATCAAAGATACGGTCACTCAGATGAACAGACTGATCTCCAAGACCAGTATCAACACGATCAAATGTGACTTCGCCTTCAATGAAGCCGGTTATAGCTATATCGATTATGAAATCGACTTTGTCATCAAAGATTATGAATTGGATTCCAAGACGACGACAAATGACGATGGCACTTCTGATGAAGAATCCATCACCATTGATGAACTCACTCTTAAGACCAGCGGACATCTAGAATTCCTCTATGATGATGCTGTCACGGTCTTAAAACATCCAAACAACACCTACATCACCATCGATATGGAAGCCTTGCTCGCCTCCTTGAAAGATGAGTAAAATATAGCCGGCCAGAAAGGTCGGCTTTTCTAATGTAAAAACGTATACAAGTGGAATTCTTTACGCTAAAATATTGTCGTTATAAAGGTAAGTGAACTTATGAAAACAATTTATTTAGCTGCGGGTTGCTTCTGGGGAAGTCAAGCCTTCTATGATCGTATGACCGGTGTTGTTGAAACTACAGTTGGTTATGCTAATGGCAACACCAAGAATCCACGTTATGAGGATTTAAAACATGGTCTTGCTACCCATGCGGAAACCGTCAAGATCACCTATGATGAAAATCTCATCTCCTTAGAAAAAATCTTGGATTACTATATGGTCATCGTCGATCCCTATAGTGTCAATCGCCAGGGTGGTGATATCGGCGTTCAGTATCGTACGGGTATCTTCTATGAAGATGATGAGGATGAAGATTATTTAAGAGAGTATCTTACCAAGAGAGAAAAAGAACTCAACATGGGTAAGTTTGCTATCATCCTAGAACCTTTGAAGAACTTCTATCCTGCTGAAGAATACCATCAGAAATATCTGGTCAAGAATCCTCACGGATATTGTCATGTCGATTTGAACTTAGTCAAGAAAGAAGATAGAAAAGCATGATTATCAGTTTTGGTGAAATCCTTTTAGATACGTTTGTCAATAACAATACCAACAAGACAACCTCGTATGTCGGTGGTGCTCCTTTCAATGTCGTTTATCAGGCTTCTAAGATGGGTAACCATACCCTTTTTATCGGCAACATCGGTAAAGACTATGAAGGAAAACAGATTCTTCGCTTCTTCAACGAAGAAGGTTTGGATACCACGGGTCTACATATCTGCAAAGAGAAGAAGACCTTAGTCAGCAAAGTCACTTTAAAGGGCAACGAACGCTCTTTCACCTTTGAAAAGGAAAACACTCCTATCAATGACTTCTTGGATGAATCTTTAGACTTGATTGCCCAGGGTGATATCATCCATGTCGGTTCTTTCATTCTCAATGATGAAAAAGGTAGAGACTACTTGAGTCAGATCATCACCTTTGCCAAGGCTCAGAAGAAGATCTTATCTTTTGATATCAACTATCGTGAAGATATGTGGTCTGACTTTTCTAAGGCCAAAGAAATCTATGATGAATTCTATCCTCAGTTTGATATCGTCAAATTCTCCAAAGAAGAATTGCTTCAGTTTACTAATGAACAAGATGTTGAAAAAGCCTTGCTCAAATTAAAAGAAGGACCAAGCCTCTATCTTGTCACGTTAGGTAGAGATGGCTCTCTTGCTTATTGCAACAAACGTATCACGCGTTGTAAGAGTGTGAAAGTCAATTGTGTAGATTCCACCGGTGCTGGCGACGCCTTCATGGGTGCTTTCTTATCCAATGTGGATTCACTTGGCTTGAGAGAGATGCTCTTCATCCCATCCTTGATGATCTCTAATCTCAAGTTTGCTAATATCGCTGGTGCTCTAGCGACGACCAAACGCGGTGCTTTATCAAGCATCCCATCTTATAAAGAAGTCAATGCTTTATTAGAAAAGCAGACATTCCATTAATCATTTAAAAACGGAGGTTTTTATGAAATCCTCCGTTTTCTCATTTTGCAAGTTTTGTCTTGAGCTGTTCAACCTCACTTTGACTGAGACCAACTCGATTATATAAATAGGTCAATAAATGCTCTTGAACATTCTCTTCACTGACACCTTCAACGCCAAGCATCAGTTCTAAAGAATCCATCAGTTGGCTTTCCACAATGGTATATCTTTTATCGTCTTTCTTGATGCCATAATAGTTATAAAAGGTTATCGCATAATCATTTAAGACTTCTTCGATACTGCTACCAACCAGCAGCCCTAATAGAGCGACGATATTACCGGTACGATCTTTACCCGCTTTACAGCAAATGAGAAATTTACCCTCGTTATCCAATATGAAATGAAGGATATCATTTACTTCGGAAGCGAATTTATCATCGCTGAGATCCACACCCATAGATATCTCAAGATTCGTCGTCTGTTCATAATATAGACTTCTACCTTGGCTTTTGGCTTTGTTGATGATTTCTAAAGCAGCATCATGATTATCAGAAAGATTGATGACATGGGTAATCTGATCCTTCTTCATCTCTTCATTGACATAGATGGCACGATTATATTCGTTATCAATAGGAGAGGCCGAACGATAGATGATCTGTTCTTTTAATTTGGATGTGGTGACTTCTCGATAGTTAGCAAATTCCGCATCACTCAGATTTGGATAATCATTTCGATTGAAGGTATATAAAAGATTTCGTAATTTGATATCTTCAGCATAGCCTTGTTTTTCTTTTAATGTGAACGTGAAATCCACACTGGAGTAATTAAAAGTCCCATCCTCATTTTGTAACCCATAATACTGTATGAAATTACGCATGTTACATGTCAGACTCAATTTGCTTGCATAATTGATGACAATCGGTTTACTGATATTTACCTGACCGAAAGTTTCACAGAAAGGGACATCAAAATCACTCTCTAAAAAAGACACGTGAAGCATATCACCAACTTTGAACTTTGAATTAAAAGCGCCTATCGTATCAGAGAATACGACATGACCAAACTTATTGGTGGCATTCTCATTCATTTCCAAATGAAAGACGTGCAGGTTTGGCCCATAGGGGTCGGGTTGACAAGACGGTAAGGAAAAGAGAAGGAAGGCAGGCAATAACGCTTTAATAAAAAATCTTTTTGCTGAATTCATACTTATATTATAACGAGAAATCTTTGAAAAATGGAGAAGATTTTATGTATCGAAAGAAGACATCTCTGATCATCAAATATTCTTTCCATGACGTGATTATAGAAATTTAAAAGGGTTGCCATATCTTTAGCAACCCTGATTTGATTAGTCTTTGTTTTCGCAATCGCAATCATCACCACAGCAGCATTCGCCTTCGTGATGATGTTCATGGCCGCCACAGCACTGACCATCACCATGGTGATGACCATGGCCGCCACAGCAGCCACCTTCGTGGTCGTGATTATGATGGTGATGATGTGGAAGTTCCACGGTGATTTCATCACCCTCAGCACCAAAGATAGCTTCACTTAGAGCTTCATCATCTTCTTCGGAGATTGCAACCATGACAGAATCCATTTCAACAACTCTTCTGCCTTCGGTCTCATCCTTGGAAAGCAAATCTAATTGTAAGGAACCTTCTCCCTCTTCGTTGAACATGATGACGACGGAAAGAACGTCCAAATTGTTGGCTTTCATTAAGCCTTTGATCAAAGCCTGAGCTTCTTCAGTGATTTTCATTAGTATAGTACCTCTCTAAAACAACGTATCAAGTATACCTTAAAATTAATGAAGTGACAAATAAAATGCATAAGTTTGCTTTAACAATTCCCCTTTTCGAATTTCTACACTTTTGTATCTAATAGGGTTATGATATTAAGGTTAAAAGTTGGGATAATATGAGAACTCTTTTAGTTTTGTTTTTAGCGTTTTTGAAATTGGGTGCCTTTACCTTTGGTGGCGGTTATGCCATGATTCCGGAGATCAAAGCGACGGTTGTGGAAAAACATCATTGGTTGACAGACGATGAAATTTTAGAAGTCATCGCCATCGCCGAATCCACTCCTGGACCAATGGCCATCAATATGGCTACTTTTGTCGGCTATAAGATCAAAGGTTTCTTTGGATCTTTGGTCGCTACATTAAGCGTCTCTCTCCCTTCTTTTATCATCATCTTTGTCATCTCTTTGTTCTTGCAGCAGTTCTTAGCCCTAGAATATGTCACTTATGCCTTTGTCGGCATCAATGCCGCTGTTGCTATCTTGATCATCTTTGCCGGTTTAGACATGATCAAGAAGATGAAGAAAACACTCCTTCCAGTAACCTTGATGATTCTGACGTTAGGCCTCTCTATCTTATTTGATGTTCTAGATATTCCCTTTTCTGCCATCTACTATATCCTGATTGGCGGATTTATCGGAATTCTTCTTTCTCTTTATCGTTATCATGTCACCAAGAAAAACAAAGCCATTCTCCTTGAAGGCTTATTAGAGGAGGAAAACTAGTATGGTTTACCTTCTCTTATTATTAGAATTCATGAAGATCGGTGTCTTCACCTTTGGTGGCGGATACGCCATGATTCCAATTGTCAAAGAGACTGTCTTAACTCATAACTGGATGAGTGAAAGTGAGTTTTATGACTTCATCGGCGTTTGTGAATCAACCCCAGGACCAATTGCAGTCAACATAGCAACTTATGTTGGTTCTACACAAGGTGGTATCTTAGGAAGCATTGTTGCTACCATCGGTATCATCTTACCTTCCTTTATCATTATTCTTCTGATTGCTTCAATATTGAAACACTTCCTGAAGAACAAATATGTTCAGGGTTTCTTATCTGGTATCAAACCTGTTGTCTTAGGTTTGATTCTCTCTGCTGGTATCACTCTCTTCTTAAAAAACATCGGTTATGAAAACTCCTCAACCTTCCACATCTCTTATGCCAGTCTGATCTGTTTTGGTATCCTTCTATTGATCATGATCATCTGGCGATATGGATTTAAAAAGAAGATGAATACGGTTGTCTTCATTCTTCTATCCGCCGCAATTGGTATAGGCGTTTGCGCCCTTATGAAATACGGCTTTGGTTTAAGCATTCAATAGTCCGCTATCCCGCGGACTTTTTAAATCCAAGCAAAAAGGTGAGCACTTAGCTCACCTCAAGTGTTTAAGCAATAATTATTCAGCGACTTCTGCTTTTTTATCGCCGAAGAAGAACTTCCAGCATAAGGCAGCTAAGACACCACCGATGAATGGACCAACGACACAGGCAAACATCGTTAAGAAGGCATTACCAGCATCAGCGCCACCAAATAAGGAGCAGATAAGAGCGGAGAAGGCTCTTGCTGGGTTGACAGAGACACCAGTCAAGCCGAAGCCTAAGAAGTGAACACCAGCTAAGACGATACCGATTAAAAGACCAGCGATATTAGATAATTTTTCTTCGCAGGTGAAGCCGAAGATTGCAAAGACGAATAAGAAGGTTAAGACGATTTCAATGACCATACCGATCATGGCAGTACCAAAGTTGATATCAGTAGAACCCATGAAGTTGGCGACACCAGTCAAACCATTAGCACCAGTAGATTCGAAGCCCCAGAAGAGCAAGCCTAAGAGTAAGGATCCAACCATAGCACCAGCAAACTGAGCGATGATATAGAAGATGAAGTCCTTCCAACTCAACTTACCCGCAACTGCCATAGCGATGGAAACAGCTGGGTTAGCATGACCACCAGAGATTCTACCCACCGTATAGGCCAGAATGACAATAGAGATACCAAAGGCCAAACAAGTAGCAACAATGTTACCACCCGATGAGACTGCAGTACCACAACCAACGACAACTAAGATAAAAGTAGCGACAAATTCAGCAAGATACTTTTTTAACGAATCTCCCATAAAAGATTCCCCCTTTACCATAATTCTAGCACCAATGAAATTAAAAAGATTAGGTTGATATGATAAAATTAATTGTATGTAATAATGATTATTACAAAAGTCTATCCCTGAAAGGAAACCATCATGAATAAAGAAGATAAATATAAAAATTTATTAAAAATCATCGAGTACACCATCAAGGTAAACAAGAACATCCGTTACCTCACTTTAATGTGTGAAATCGTTAATCTTTACAAAGAAACTTTCGAAAACATGCATTGGGTTGGCTTCTATTTGGAAGATTCTGATAAGAAGCTTCTCTATCTTGGTCCTTATATTGGAAACGACGCTTGTGAAGAGATTCCATTCTCCAGAGGTGTCTGCGGTAAGGCCTATAGCGATAAAAAGACCCAGTTAGTAGATGATGTTCACTCCCTTCCATATCATATCGCCTGTTCTTCTACCACTAACAGTGAAATTGTCGTTCCTGTCATGGAAGGCGATCATTGTCTGGCAGTCTTTGATATCGATAGTGACAACCACGCTTCCTTTGATACTATCGACCAGGAATACACCGAGAAAATCTGCAAGATTCTTGCAGATCAGCATTCCGTTTTCTCCCAACTAAAATTTCAGTAATATAATATTTAATGTAATTAAGGATTTTTAAGTTATTCTAAAGTAAGAACGATATAATGAGCAAAAGGTGGTAAAGATTATGAAAGTATTATTGGCTGAAGATGAACGCGACTTATCCAATGCTATCTGTCGTGTCTTGAAGATGAATAAATATGATGTCGATGCTGCTTATGATGGCGAAGAAGCCTTAGATAAGATGTATGACAACGACTATGATATTTTGATTCTTGATGTCATGATGCCAAAGAAAGACGGTTTTACCGTAGTGAAAGAACTTCGTGAAGAAGGTAACAACATCCCCGTCTTGATCTTGACCGCCAGAAGTGAAATTGAAGATAAAGTCTTAGGTTTGGACTATGGTGCTGATGACTATCTCACCAAGCCTTTCGCAATCAAAGAATTGCTCGCTCGTATCCGTTCCTTGATGAGAAGAAACAGTGAAGTTTCGGAAGCCTATGAAATCGGTAATACCCACTTGAATCACGACACCTTTGAATTACAGGCCAAAGGCAAGGTCCGTTTGACTTCCAAAGAATATCAGATGATGGAATACCTCATCCGCAACAAGAACTCTCTTGTCTCCACCGAAAAACTCATGGATGCAATCTGGTCTTTTGATTCCGAAGCGGAAATCAATGTCGTTTGGGCTTATATCTCCGCCTTGAGAAAAAAACTTGTTGAAGTCGGTTCTGAATATACCATCAAAGCCGTCCGTGGTGTCGGCTATCAATTAGCATTAGCAGAAAAGAAATAAATAACAGAAAATGATCAAAAAATTCCGCATCCGTTTCATCACCATTACGATGACAGCTTTGCTGTTGCTTTTATTGACCATTATGATGTCGATCAACACGATCAATTATTCCAGCGTCACCGCTACCGCTGATCAGACTTTGGCAACCTTGGCCGCTAATGA
>CACXYG010000019.1 GCA_902771745.1 uncultured Erysipelotrichaceae bacterium
ATTTGCAATATCTCTTCGAAATGTCATATCTACCAGGGTGCTGCGGATAACGCTGCTGGTGCCATCGGTAATGGTGTTATTGAAGACAATGAGTGCAACATCTCTTTGGGTACTTCTGGTACGATCTTCATCGCCACGGATAAGTTCGTCTATCCCGAGAATGGTGCCATTCATTCTTTCTCTTCGGCTACGGGTTCCAATTGTCTTTTGGCCTGTATGCTTTCGGCTGCCTCTAGTTTGAAGTGGTTTAATGACTCTATTTTAAAAGAGAGCGATTATAACGCTGATCAGAAACTGATCAAGGAAGATATGTTAGGTAATAATGATGTCTTCTTCTTACCTTATCTGATGGGTGAAAGAAGTCCGATCAACGATGCCAATAGCAGAGGTGTCTTCTTTGGTTTATCTTTAGATACCAAGAGAGAAGATATGACCCAGGCTATTTTAGAAGGTGTGGCTTTTGCGCTTCGTGATTCTTTTGAAGCTATCAAGAATATGGGCGTAGAAATCAAGGGCTCTTATATCACTGGTGGTGGCGCAAAATCGCCACTCTGGAGAGAGATTTTAGCCTCCGTTTTAAATATCCCGCTTTATGGTATTGCCGATAGTTATGGTTCTAGTTATGGTATGGCTTTGCTTTGTCTTGTCGGGCAGGGTTATTATGCCTCTCTTAAGGAAGCCAAGGATCAACTGATCAAGGTGACTAGTGTCACCAAACCAAATGAAAAACTGGTACCTCTTTATGAAAAGAAATACCAGAAGTTTGCGACTCTTTATCCAGGTATGAAGAATTTGTTCTAGCTTCTTAATGAAGTTTGGAACTTCTTTGGTGTCATACCAGTCTCTTTTTTGAAAATGACAATGAAGTAGGAATAATCATCAAATCCAACTTCACTTGCAATAGCTGAGATTTTTATGTTTTTATTCTCTCTGATCATGTCCATGGCTTTGTGGACACGAAGTTTTCTGATGTGTTCGGCTAAACCTTCACCATATAACTCGTTGGTCAACTGGTAGAGGTAGGTTTTACCGACACCAAATTCATCGCATAAGACCTTGGAAGACAAGTCTTCAGCCAGGTGGTCTTTGATGTATTTATCAATTTTGGCAGAGAGGTCTTCGTATTTTAAGTAGGCCATGCGGTTAGAGATAACATAGCTGGCGGTCTCTTGAAGTAGACGAGCAGCGGCTTTGAGATATTCGCTATCAAATAAGGGTTCTTCATGAATGAGTTTTTCTTCCATAGCGGGATCAAAGGCGTTGAGATAGAGTTTGGTCTTGCTCAAGATTTCTTTTAAGGCCTCGTCATGAGAAGAGAAGTTGAAAATATGAGAGAAGAATAAGAAACCGACGACTTTTTCTCCTAAGAGTAATGGAGAGATAATCTCGGTGATTCCTGCATGACAGGTATAGATATAAGGTTTTGACATGCGGGAAGCCTGTTCCATATGGACACGGTCACATAAAAAACACTGGTGGTCAAAATCTATATTTTTTCTCAGATAATCACAGATACCAGCTTTTCGATCTGGATAGGAGAGAATTTCGTTATAATCCGCATCAAAAATGGTGATTCTGATATGGGTCAGAATGTAGAAATCGTGGATGATGCTTAATAGTTCATCTTTGTTAAAATAGGACTCCATATTTAAAATTATATAAATGCTTGTGAACAAAAACAACATTTTTAAAAACGAATGCAGCAGTAAATATTTGTTTAATTATTTAAAATATATATGCGAAAATGTAAGCGGTTTAAGGAGGGGTTTTATGATCATTCATACGACAGAAGAACGCTTATTTGCTAAATTCGGTCGTGTCATCAAAGGTTATGACACCAAGGAGTTACAAGAGGCGTTAAAAAATACCAGAGTTCCTCAAGAGGGAACAATCTATGAAGCAAGCGATGAGGACTTGGAAAAATTAGATATTGCGAAACTATTTTCTTCTAATATCTATGGCGGGATGCCAATTCAATTGGGGTATTGCAATGGTTATAACACAAGATTGAATTGCTTAGAGTATCATAGAGACAGTGAAATCAACTTCGCTAATGAGGATTTCATTCTCTTGCTTGGTGATAGAGAAGACATCATCAATGGGGTGATTGACTCGGTCAATGTCCAAGCCTTCTTGATCAAGAAGAACACGCTTGTAGAAATCTATGCTTCTACACTTCATTATGCCCCTTGTCAGACCAACTTAGAAAAGCCTTTCCAAGTCTTGGTTGTTCTTCCAAAGGGAACCAATGGTCCAAAGCCTGTTATCGAGGTTCACGATAAAGAGGATGAGTATCTCTTTGCCTGTAACAAATGGTTGCTCGCTCATGAAGAGAGTTCGGAAGCCAAAAAAGGTGCTGTCATCGGTATCAGCAATCAAAATATCGATATTAAGAAAGATATTCAATAAATAGGAGGTCATGATTATGAATAACATGCCAGATGTCAAATTAGGTATTATCGCGTCGAGCCGTTCTTGTTTCCCATCCTCTTTAAGTGAGAGAAGAAGAGAAGCTCTTGTCAAAGAGTTTGGTGAAGGTATCTATAACTGCAAGACGTTAGTTATCAATGAAAATGATGCCCTCAAGGCCATTGAAGAAGTCAAAGCCAATGGTGTCAACGCCCTTGTTGTCTTCTTAGGTAACTTTGGTCCAGAAACGCCAGAGACGATTCTTGCTGATAAGTTTGATGGTCCAAAGATGTATGTCGCCGCTAGTGAAGATGGCGATTTGATCGATGGTAGAGGTGACGCTTATTGTGGTTTATTAAATGCCTCTTATAACTTACAGTTAAGACATCAGAAAGTTTATATCCCAGAAAACCCAGTTGGTACTGCTAAGGAACTTGCTGTTGAAATTGAAAAGTTCATTCCAATCGCCAGAACCATCTTAGGCTTAAAGGACTTAAAGATCATCGCTTTTGGTCCTCGTCCTGATGATTTCTTAGCTTGCAACGCTCCAATCAAGGCTTTATATGATCTTGGTGTTGCCGTTGAAGAAAACTCGGAATTGGATTTGCTTGTCGCTTATAACAAACACGCCAACGATCCAAGAATTCCTGCTAAGATGAAAGAGATGCAGGATGAACTTGGCGCTCATAATCCATATGCTGGCGTCCTTCCTCGTCTTGCTCAGTATGAACTTACTTTAGAAGACTGGATGGAAGAACATAGAGGTACCAGAAAGTATGTTGCCTTTGCCAACAAGTGCTGGCCAGCCTTCCAGACGGAATTCAAGTTTGTCCCTTGCTATGTCAACTCCAGACTTACCGCTCGTGGTATTCCAGTCGCCTGTGAAGTTGATATCTATGGTTGCTTAAGCGAATACATCGGCCAGTGCATCTCTGGTAAGATCACCACTTTACTTGATATCAACAACACTGTTCCTGAAAACATCTACAATGAAGCCATCAAAGGTGTTTATAACTACCGCATCCATGAAACCTTCATGGGTTTCCATTGTGGTAACACCGCTTCTTGCTTGCTTAGCAATCCACACATGGGCTTTCAAAGAATCATGAAGAGAGACTTGGAACCAGAACTCCCAGAACCAGATATCACTCGTGGTACCATGGAAGGTAACATCAAGGCTAGCGATATCACCTTCTTCCGTTTGCAGTCTACCGCTGGTACCCAGTTGAAGGCTTATGTCGCTCAGGGTGAAACCCTTGATATCGATTGTAGATCCTTTGGTTCTATTGGTACTTTTGCCATTCCTGACATGGAAAGATTCTATCGTTATGTCTTGATTGAAAAAGCTTTCCCACATCATGGTGCTGTCATGTTTGGTCACTATGGTCAGGCCTTCTTTGAAGTCATGAAACTTCTTGGTGTCGAAGACGTTTCCTATAATCAGCCAGATAATATTCCTTATCCAAAGGAAAATCCATTCAAAAACTAAACCTGCACGGAGGCAACAACATGAAAAAGCAAGTATATAATCCATATTTACCTCTTTATGAATACACTCCCGATTGTGAACCTCATGTCTTTAATGGTCGTGTCTATGTCTATGGCAGTCATGATCAGTATGGTGCCTTCCAGTTTTGTCATAACTCCTATGTCACCTGGTCTGCTCCATTAGATGATTTAAGCGACTGGAGATATGAGGGTGTCATCTTAGATAGAGCGGAAGATCCAGATAACAAGAAGGGTAAGATGGATCTTTATGCTCCTGACACCACGCAGGGTCCGGACGGAAAATTCTATATCTATTACGCTTATGACTGGTTATCCAGAATTGGTGTTGCCGTTTCTGATTCTCCTAGTGGCCCATTTAAATTCTTAGGCCACGTCAAGTATAAGGATGGTACGCTTCTTGGTCGTAAGGAAGGTGATGCTTTCCAGTTTGACCCAGGGGTCTTGACCGACGAAGATGGTAGAGTCTATCTCTATTCCGGCTTTGGTGCCATCACCTGGTTCCCACAGATTCGTCACGGCAAACCAGAAGGTGGTTTCGTCATGGAATTAGAACCTGATATGGTCACCATCAAGACGGGTCCTATCAAGATTGCTTCGACCGCTGGTGAAGAGAAGAATATGAACGGCGCTCCTAAAGAACATGCCTTCTTTGAAGCTAGTTCTATGAGAAGAGTCGGCGATAAGTATTACTTCGTCTACTCTACTTTAAATGGTCATGAACTTGCTTACATGACTGGTGATTCTCCAATGGGTCCATTCACTTATGGTGGTGTTATCATCTCCAATGGCGATGTCGGCTTAAATGGCAGAAGTAAAGAAGATGCCTGTTATCCACTTGGTAATAACCATGGTGGTATGGTCAAGGTCAATGATCAGTGGTATATCTTCTATCATAGACACACCAATTTCACCAACACCGATAGACAGGATTGTGCAGAACCTATCACCATCTTAGAGGATGGTTCTATTCCTCAGGTGGAGATGACTTCTTGTGGTTTAAATGGTAAGCCTCTTACGGGTCATGATACCTATCCAGCCAGTATCTGCTGCTGCTTAAAACCAAGAGAAGGCAATGTCTTCTATCCATTCTTCAAGCTTCCACATCAGAAAGGCAAACTCTATATCACCCAGTCTGGTAAGGATAGCGATACGGTTGAAACGCAGTATATCCACAACGTTCAGAATGGTGCTCTGATCGGTTACAAGTACTTTGACTTATCTTCTTCTACTAAGGCTGTCTTGAAGTTGAAAGGTAAGTTTAATGGTAACGTCTCTATTCGCTTTGCTGAGAATGGTAATGACGAATATACGACCAAATTAGAATTAAACGGCGAAAAAGAATTTGAAATCAAATTTGATTCCAAGTCCAATAAGGAAGCCTTATACTTCTTCTTTGAAGGTAAAGGTAAATTCGATTTCTTCACCTTAAAATTAGATTAATGAATAAATCCCAGGCCGATGAAGCCTGGGATTTTAAGTTATTGTTCTTCTTCCTCGTCATCCATCATATAGGTGTTATTGGCTTTACGCTCGTAACACTTTTTTTTCATCTTCTGGATGACTTCCTCGGGAATCGGGGCAAACTGTCCTTCTGGTATTCTACCTAACTTGATATCGCCGATACGGATACGCATCAAGATCTTCACGGGGTGGTCAAGCGTATCCATCATATGACGGATTTCTCTCTTCTTGCCTTCATGAAGGATGATATCAAATAAGACGGAATTCTCATCATGTTTCAAGACTCTGGCTTTACATGGGGCGGCTGTATAGGCTTCCTTCATGACATATAAGCCTTTGGCAAGACGGTCAACTTCATCTCCTTTGAGCGGGTTTTTGACTTTGACCATATATTCCTTTTCTGGGGAACTGGATGGATGGGTGACAAGGTTAGCAAATTCACCATCGTTGGTCATGATGAGTAAACCGGTGGAATTATGGTCAAGTCTACCGACTGGGAAGACTCTGCCATACTCTTTGGGGATGAAGTCGACGACGGTTTTTCTTCCCTGAGGATCACTGGCGGTAGAGACGACATCATATGGCTTATTAAAAGCGAGATAAACAAGCTTCTTAGGCTCGTTATTACCTTGGTTGACTATTTCATCGTCAAAGGCGATTTCATCCTCTAAAGAGCATTTAAAGCCTAACTCCGAGATAATCTGACCGTTGACTTTGATTCTACCTTCCTGGATATACTGTTCGGCCTTGCGTCTGGAGCAGACGCCGAGCTGTGATAAAATTTTTTGTATTCGTTCTTGTTCCATAATGTCTGCTTTCTTTCTAAAATATTCAGCGTATCTATTTTATAACAAGTGGAGGTTCTTTTTATGGATTTTATCTTAGAAGAGGGAAAACCTGCTGATATTTCTGTTAGAGATAATAATGAGGTTGGTGTTTATCAAGCGTTAGACTTATTAGGTATCTCTTATGTAAGAGCGGATCATGCTCCTTTAATCAGCATGGAAGAATATCAGTTTGTTGAAGGTAAACTTCAGGTAATGGTAGCTAAGAATCTCTTTTTATCCAATCGTCAACAGACCAAGTTCTATCTTCTGTTGATGCCTGGTGATAAACCTTTTAAGACAAAGGAAATCTCTTCTCAGATCAATAGTGCACGTCTTTCTTTTGGTCAAGAGGAGCAACTACTTTCTTATCTTCATTGTTTTAAGGGGTCTACTAGTGTCTTTGGTCTTCTTTATGATAAAGATAATCATGTTCAGTTGCTGATAGATGAAGATTTATTAAAAGAAGAATATCTCGGTTTCCATCCTTGTATGAATACTTCCACCATCAAAATCAGAACAACTGATTTATTAGATAAGTTTCTTCCTTATACCAATCATGATTTCATCAAGGTGAAATTGATTGGTGAATAAAGATATTTTAATCTAAAAAAATAAAAGCACTGATGTTTTGTCAGTGCCATTATTTCCGATGGTGGAACAAGCAGGGCACGATCCTGCAACCACTCGGTTATGGGCCGAGGGCTCTAACCAATTGAGCTATTGTTCCATTTGTTTGAGCAAGAAAAATTGTACCGAATATAAGCCTAAAAATCAAGGTATGGATGAGGTATTGCAGGTGGTTGGTTGACAATAATGAACCAGTTGATGGTGTTATAAAAGGTTGGTTTGGCTTTTACTCGGTTGAAACCGAGTGAAATGAAATTTATTGGAAGAGAAAAAAGAAAACCCGACTATCAGAACTTATTGATAATCCAGAATATTCTACGGGTTTGATGATGAAATCCACCGCATCAACTTCAAATCCTTTAACTGCCATCTGTGCTAGATCAGTGACGAAAGCAATGTTGACATCTTTATCTTTTAAACGCAATTCTTTTGCGATATCAATACCATTTTTGTAAGGCATATCGATATCTAGGAAGACAATATCGTAAATCGGTTTGTATTCGTCTAAAAAAGAAAGGCCTTCATGAAAAATTGTGGTCTTGATGGTTAGACCGATTTCCTGCCCGCTTGTTTAAGACATTCTGTCAGACGATGGAGATCGTCTTGAGAGTCCTCAGTGATTGCAATTTGTAATAATTTCCTGACAATTGTAAAAAATATACTATATATCGTGTATATTTAAATCTCTTTTATCAAAAAAACAAAGTGATCAAAGAATGTTTTCGAATGCAAAAGAACATGATTATAACCGATGTGTTAACCCTTCTTGGTCTGACCGTAATACGCATTCTTACCATGCTTTCTTTGGTAATGTTTGTCCATTAGATAAGTTGGCGCTTTTTGGACTTTCGGATTGATTTGCTCACTTAGCAAAGCCATTTTAGCCACTTCTTCAATCACGGTTGCATGATAGACAGCTTCTTGTCCATCTTTACCAAAAGCAAAGACGCCATGATGAGAGACGAGACAACCAGGCATAGATTTCATATCTTTATCATGGAATAACTCGTTGATGACAAGACCGGTGTTTTTCTCGTAATCTGATTCGATTTCTTTCTTTGTAAGTTCTCTTGCACAAGGGATGTCGCCATAGAAATAATCGGCATGAGTGGTTCCATAGGCTGGAATATCACGTCCCGCTTGAGCAAACGCGGTAGCATATGTGGAATGTGTATGAACAATACCGCCGACTTCGGGATGAGCTTTATAGATTTCAACATGAGTCTTGGTATCAGAACTTGGTCGGTATTTTCCTTCAATCACATTACCGTCAAGGTCTAAGACAACCATATCATCTGCAGTCATATAATCATAACTGACACCGCTTGGCTTGATGATGATGCGTTTATGTTCTCTATCGATTTGAGAAACGTTACCCCAAGTAAATAAAACAAGATGGTTTCTTACTAAATCCAAGTTAGCTTGGAGAACAATTTCTTTTAAATTTTGAATTTTTTTGTTTTCTTGTTTCGTAAGATCTTTTAAAAGTGGCAATAATTTTCTAAAGTTTTGCTCATAAGTTTCAATGCCGGTAGTGATATCAGGGACGGGGAGAATGTTGGTCAGTTTCTTTTTGGCAAAAACTTTTTTCTTGAGGTATTCCTTTAACGTGAGTTGTTTTTCAAAAAGAAAACTGGCTAAGACAGCTATACCAAAGGGACCGCCATCAACTGTGTTTTTCATTAAAGAAATTTTTGTCTGCAAGCCACTTGCCAAATAAACGGAAGCGACATCCTTGGTCTTGAAAATACCACCTTGAGCCATAAATCGTTCGATGTGAACGTTTTCTTTCTTTTTCAGGATATCCAAACCCATTTTCAAAGCGGTAAAAGAAGCGTAGATTTCCGCTTTCATCAAATTGGCAAGTGAGAGTTCTTGAGAATGATAGATTATCGGGCATGCTTGAGAAATCTTCAGGGTGTGTTCACCAGAGAGCAGATTTGAAGCAACCACTCCATGACAATCATCATCTCCTTTTAAAGAGTGAAGGAATAATTTCTGATAGATATCATCCGCTTTTTTTCTTCCCATCAACTTATCATATTGTTCGAATAGGGAGACGATGTTATTGATGAGGAGTCGATACTTGTCGACTTATTTGATGATGCTCATCGAGAAGAAGTCTATGCGAATCGAGCAGTAACAACCCTTAGAACAAATGGCGGGTACGATGCAGACGATGATGATTTTGATTTGCATAAGCTTCAAAAGGTGATAGATGACACCTGTGAAACACTGGGATTAAAAACAGATATAGAACACAAGAGTACCGCAGACGCCAGTGTATATGATGCAATAATAGAAGAGTATCGAGAGGCGATGAATGGAAATGAGTCATTATATAAAGAGAGTATTAATGACGAAGATGCATTTAAATCTGTATATCCTCATGTATGCGCTTTTGCTCCAACAGTGGTATATGGAACTGGCTTAGATTTGAAATATGCATATTATGATATAGATGGCAACGGTTCTATGGAACTTCTCATTGGCGGTGATTATGACACCCCCTGTGTTTTAGACATTATCACTTACGACGGGAATGCTGCACACGGATGCTTCACTGATGAATGGATTGGTGAAAGAAATTCCCTTTATATTTATAAAGATGGAACAATCCGATATCATGGCAGCGGTGGTGCAACATTCCACACAGAAGATTTATACAGATTATCTTCAAACGGCTATGATTTGGAGTTGATAAATCATTATGAGGTAGATTGGGAAAGCTATTCAGATGCAGTCTATTATGATGGCGAAAAATATTTAACTCCTGAAGAATTTAACAAAATTACTGAAGAACTCGGATATATTTCACCAGAGTGGTTTTCTTTTCTTGAAAACAGGTGAACGGGTGAGGAAACATGCTGACGTGGATCTTGCAGAGGATATATAGATGAATCATATATGGGAAGGAAGCCTTACAGAAAAAGTCTTTCCGGGAAAAGAGTCCGGAACTGAAGGCTTAAGTCCGGATGCTGAGGATCCATTCCGAGACTCTGTAGAAGATACCTATATCATTGAAGGACAGATCGGGGCAGGCAGCGGAGGAATAGTATATAAGGCATACCACAAACGTCTTAAAAAACCTTTAGTTCTGAAAAAGATAAAAATTCCACACCAGAATATAGAGGAGAATCGGCGGGAGGCCGATATTTTGAAGCAGCTTCGGCATTCTTATCTTCCGGGGGTTCTGGATTTTATTACCATTGCCGGAGATATATATACTGTCATGGACTTTATTGACGGAGATACTCTTTCGGATTGCCTGAGTGGAGGGCGTCTCTTCACTCAGAACGAGGCTGTGAAGTATAGTTGTCAGCTGCTGGAAGCACTCAAGTACCTGCATGAACAGCCAATTCCGGTTCTGCATGGGGATATCAAGCCTTCCAACATCATGCTGACAAAGGCAGGAAATATTTGTCTGATTGATTTTAATATTTCCGGGTATCTTATGAATGGTTGTGTTCCTGTGAACGGATACTCGAAAGGATTCGCATCTCCCGAGCAGGAACAGGCGATTCAGGAAGCAATAATGCGCGGCGGATTTGTTCGCCCTGGTGCAATTGATGAGAGGAGTGATTTGTACAGCGCCGGAGCGATTCTTTTTGTGCTCCTCACTGGGAAAAATCCGGAAAGAGATGAAATGTGGCTTCAGGAAGAGATGAAGGCACAAGGCATCAGTGACGGCATTATCCATGTGGTATTAAAAGCGCTTAATGAGAATCCTGATAATCGATATGCATCCGCTGATCAGATGCTTTCAGATTTGAAAGATTATCGTAAGCTGGAGCACAGATACAAGGTTGAGAAGAGGTGTCGCATTGCGGCATCCGTTTTAGTTGCAGGTGTTTTGATTGCTATAGTTGTTATGGCAGGAAGCTATGTGAAGATCCGCAGCAAGGAGAAAGAGCAAATCTACCAGGAAAATCTCCTTGCCATGGAATCACAGGCAAATGACGTAAAAAATGACGGACAGAGGGAAAACATCGGCGAACAGGGAAGCGAATCCGAGAATGACTATCATCGAATGGTTGAATATTATAAGCAGTGTATAAAGCTGTTTCCGGAGCGGTGCGCTCCGAAGGTAGAGATGGCAAGATTTCTGTATAACTCCGGCAAATATGAAGAGTGCAGGAAATTTGTCCGGGAATCTCTGACGCAGGAAACAGATGCTGCAGCAGCTGGGGAGGAGGCAACAGCTTACGGAAAACTGTACTATCTGCTCGGGAATTGCTACGAGCATGCGGACTCTTTGGAGGAAGCGATCCAGGCCTATGAATTTGCCATCAAAATGGATGAAAGCAATCCCGACTATTTCAGGGATTATGCAATAGCTCTTGTGAGAAACGGCAAAAAAGCACAGGCAGAAGACGTGCTGGAGGAAGCTAAAGAAAAAGGGCTTATGGAGAGTCAGATTTCGCTCGTTCGCGGTGAAATATACTTGGAACAAGGCAGTTATGAGGAAGCCGTGGAGGCGTTCAAAAGCTGCCTGACAGGAACAGAAGGGGAAGGAGACCGGCTAAGAGCATATCTTCTCATTTCAAAAGCATATGAGATGGCGGGAATTACCAGGGAGAATATGCTGGAAACGGTCTCTATTTTGGAAGAGGCAAGGAGAAGCATTTCTTTGGACAGGAGAGCGCCGGTCCTGGAATGTCTTGCACAGGCGTATATCCACTTACTCGATCTGACAGGAGATCTGGAGTATGCAGACAAAGGGGTATCAGTCTTTCAGGAGATCATACAGGACGGGTGGTCTGATGCCCAGACTTATAACAATATCATTGTTCTGCTGCAGAGAGAAGGGGATTTGGAACAAGCTGAAAAATATGCTGAGGAGATGCTTCGTTTATATCCTGACGACTATCGATCATATAAGCGATCTGCCTTTATTGAAAATGCCAGGCAGGAGAGCCTGGACCCTGAAAGCAGAGATTACAGAAGATTTGTCTCATATTATCAGAAAGCGGATACCCTTTTAGGGCAGGTGTCCTTAGAACAGGAAGATGTTGAAATGCGAATTTTGCAAAATGCATATATGCAGCTTGTTTCAAAAGGATGGGTTTCTGAATAAAAAAGAACATTGTATCGGATAAAACAGAAACGTAAGAGAAGCTAAGATCAGTTCGCAGCGGCTGTTATTATTTTTGACTGAAATGGGGCTGGAAAAGGAGTATGACAATCAAAAACAAGGACTGGAAAACGACGATACTGATATTTGTCATGGCTGCGGCTGTGGTATTGGCAATTGTATCGACAGTAATATATACGATGAGAGGCAAATCCCGTTCCGGGGGTATTGAAGAAAAGCTCAGGCTTGGACAAAGGTATTTGTCCGAGCTGGATTACGACAAAGCAATCACCGTATTTGAAGATGTAATAAAGATTGATGACAGAAATACGGAAGCCTATGCCGGACTTGGCGATGCATTCACAGGAAAGAAGGAATGGACTTCTGCTGTTAAAAGCTACGACAATGCAGTCCGTACACTGGCTGAATCATCGCTGGACGATGGAACTGAGTATACCGAGGAGCGTCTGCTTGCCGCCTTTTCGGACGGATCTGTGAGGCCCGTTTCCGGGGTCCTGACAGAGGAACTGGATAAGTCATATGTTCTCAAAATCAACGAGAACAGAGTCAATGCCATTGAATCAGGTCTGGCAGAAATATACTCGGAGGATGGTGGATCTGAGGAGATGGAAGAATGGCTGGATGAGACAGGTCATTCGGATTACGTTCCGAGAGATAAAGAAATAGCTGCTGTTTTTACACAGAGCGGTGAAACGAGTGAGAGCAAAACCGACATTGATGAAACTGTGCATCCCTATAGCATGGTGATCAATGAACTCACAGATCGCTATGGCACGCTCCGAATGGCTCAGGCGGAGAATAATAGTCAGGAGGCTGATGGGCTTTGCTATCTGGATCTTATTGACTTTACCGGAGACGGGAAAGACGAGTTAATGGCAGTATGCAAAAATGAAGAGGAGGAACACTATACCGGCTATATCTATCAGGAAACATCGGGAGATGCGGAACTCCTGTTTGAGATTGATCAGATTGAAAATAATATCGAATTTGAATGGGATGACATCTATGTGACATATACAAGCGATACAGGATACGTTATCGAAACCGGCAGGAGTGAAGACTCGGGCTGGGAGGTTACATATTACTGGTATCGGGATGGTGCTTTCTCGAAGGTATACCATGTAAAATACGAGTGGAATGAAGAGAGTGGGGAATTCGAGAACGTAGAAAATACTGTGCTGGTTGATCTTGCGGACGATTATTACTCTGATGAAATGGGAGAGTATGCGAAGAGAGTAACGGTAAGGGGCTCTGGAGAATATGATGGTGATTATTATTCTGTCGATATACAAAAGCTTCAGATGTCGATTGATGATACGTTCCGGAAATTGGGAATGGAGTCAACCAATATGCCTTCCGCACCTTCATCTACAAAAGACCAACCGAGCATACCGGATGCGGATTCAAGTGCCATTCCTGCAGAAGCTGTATTTTCAGAGGAAAGTGTCGGGGAGCTTTCTAAAGCGGTGATCTTTAACTGTATTGAAAAAAACCTCGATTATTGGAAACCGGATATGGATGATGAAAGCTGCTTCTGGGACGTGATGGCCTTTTATTGCAACTTTGCGGATAGTTTCA
>CACXYG010000020.1:0-13245 GCA_902771745.1 uncultured Erysipelotrichaceae bacterium
TCAGGCACAAATTGCCACCTTCCTGTCTCATGAGACAGGAAGGTATTCCACCTACATTATTCTGCTATAAGCTATTTGCATTTAATATGAAAGTTAATAGAGCTTTTCTTATCAGGAATTAATTCTTCTTTGTTTTGCCTAAATGTCTTAGAATATATAAGTTATGAAAGAGAAAGTTTTAGTTTCCGCATGTTTAATCGGTGAAAATTGCCGCTATGACGGCAAGAACACTCTGACCAAAGAAGTCAGAGCTTTAGCGAAGTATTATGATTTGATTCCAATCTGCCCAGAAGTCAGCGGCGGTTTAAAGACCCCACGCCATCCTTCTGAAATCGTCGGCAACAAGGTCGTCTCCGTCAAAGGCAGAGATGTCACCGACAACTACAATGATGGCGCCTATTGGGCAAGTAGCATTGTCAGAATGTATCATATCAAACTGGCTATCTTAAAAGAGAGATCACCAAGTTGTGGTGTTCATAAGATTTATGATGGAACCTTCTCAGGTAAACTCATTCCTGGAAAAGGTATCACCACCAAGAAACTAGAAAGCCTTGGTGTCAAAGTCATCAATGAAGATGAAGCCAAGGAATTATTAAAATCACTTGAGGAGAAAAATCCTGCCTAAGAGCAGGATTTCCTTTCTATATATAATATAAATATGAAGACTTTTAAAATTGCAGGCGTTGAGATTCCTTCTCGCTATGTTCTTGCTCCCCTAGCAGGATATACCGATTATTCCTTACGTAAGTTGAGCGCCGATTATGGCGCTGGTTTGGTGTACACCGAAATGGAATCCTGTGAATCCCTCTACTACAAATCCAAAGCCACCCAACAGGATTTAAAAGACACCCACTTAGATAAACAGACTGAGGGTGATACCAAACTCGCCTTACAGATCTTCGGTGGCAAGAAAGATATCATCTTAAAATCCGTTCCTCTTTTTGAAGAAAGAGGTAACTATGACTTCCTGGATTTCAACTGCGGATGTCCAGTTCCGAAAGTCATCCGTCAAAACGCCGGTTCCTCTTGGTTGAATCGACCAGATGAACTCGTCGATTTGATGAAAGAATTGGTGAAAATCTCTTCTAAACCAGTCATCATCAAGATTCGTATCGGTTTTTCAAACATCATCGATATCGTCTCTTTATGTAAACAGTTAGAAGCAGTTGGCGTTCAGGCTATCGCTGTTCATGGAAGAACCAGAAGCGAGTTCTTCTCCGGACCAGTTCATTATGATGTCATTGCTGACATCAAAAAGAACTTGACCATTCCTGTCATCGCCAATGGTGGAATCAATAGTGAGAACTTCCAGGATATCTTTGCCAAAACCGATGCTGATGCTCTGATGATTGGTACCAAAGCCCTTGGCTATCCCAAAGTCTTTGAAAATATGTGCCGTATTGAACAAGGCTTAGAACCAAAGAAAGATTCCTTAGAACAACAGATTATCGATTTAAAGAAACACATTGAATACATCTACTCCATCAAAGACGAAAGACAAGCCAGCGGAATCATGCGTTCTGTATCCGTGCACTACATGAAAGGTTTTGAAAACGTAAAGAAATATCGTTTGGCCTTAGTGCACTGCGAAAGCAAGCAAGATTATCTTGACGTATTATCAAATATGCAAAACGAGCAATAAAATGCTCGTTTTTTATGTACTTTGCGTGTTTGATTTAGTAAAATAGTGTAGATTTTTTTGTGTGAGGTGTTTATATGGGTCAGAAATCGAGAGATGAAGAGATTCTTAGAATCCTAGAAGAAAGTCCAAGTCAGTTCGTTTCTGTCGAATCTTTAGCGGAATATTTCAAAACCAGTGAATCCACAATCCGTAGAGATTTACAGCGAATGGGACAAGAGCATCGTTTATTAAGAGTCCATGGTGGTGCGGCTAGTTTGCACTTCTCTGGTAACTTCAAATTCGATAGAGTTGATAAAGAATACTTAGAACGTGAGCGTTCCGAACCGGAAATCAAAAAGCAGATTGCCAAACGTGCAGCTCAGTTCATCAAGGATGGCTCTTGTGTCTACTTGGATGCTTCCACCACGGTTGCCAGCATGATTTCCTTCTTACCACAGACCAAGAATACCTACTATGTCACGAATTCTCCACTTCTTGCCCAAAAGCTTGCTGAGCGTAATCTCACCTGCTACTGTACTGGAGGTGAATTGAAAATCTCAACCAACGCCTTTATCGGTTCCTACGCATTAGACTTCTTAAAGAGATTCAACTTCGATATGGGTTTCTTCGGTACCAATGGTATTCATCCACAGGCCAAATTTACTACGCCTGACCCTCAGGAATGTGCCATCAAGTCTACCGTCATCACCAAGTGCTATTCTGTTTATATCCTCTCTGATAGCACAAAATTCGATCACATCGCTACTGCAACCTTCTCCGACTTCACTCGTCCGATCCTTATCACCGACCATGTCGATGAGAAGTATCGTTCCCTCATCAAGACGGTCGAAGCCAAATTCTAAGTTAAATATATATAGGAGATTTATATAAAATGATTTACTCTTTAACTGTTGCGCCAGCTATTGATTATTCCCTCTCAATGGGCGACACTCCCGTCAAAATTGATGGTGTCAACCGTCCAAGAAACGACGGCTTCTCTTTAGGCGGTAAGGGCATCACGGTTTCCATGATGCTCAAGAACCTCAAGATTGAATCCACTCCCGTCATCGCTGTTGGTGGCAAAGTCGGCAAAGATATTCAGGACTTAGTCAATCAGAGTTTTGAAAAAGCCATCTATCTTCCAACCATCGGTGATAGCCGTATCGATGTTGTCATCACCGGTGCTATCCACGATTTAAGATTTGATCCCTCTGCTCCAAAGATCTCAAATGAAGGTTTAACTAAGATGTTCAACTTCTTCCATGACAACCTCAAGAAGGATGATATCGTTATTCTCTCTGGTTCCTTAGGTCAGGAAGAAAAGACTTTATACAGAGACTTGATGAGAAACTACATCAACCCAGTTGGTGCTATCACCATTCTCGATACTGTCGGTATGTGCTTAAACAATGCCTTACCAGAACATCCATTCATGATCAAACCAAACGAAGAAGAATTAGCAGAATTGGTCGGTCGTGAAATGCAGACGGATGAAGATATCATCATCGGTGGTGAAGAGATGAAGTTAAGAGGTCCAAAGACAGTCTTAGTCACCCTTGGCAAACGCGGTGCTTACTACTTTGCCGAAGATGGTCATGTCTATCACTGCACCAATGCTCACGGCACTCAGGTCTCCGCTGTCGGTGCTGGTGACTCCTCTATCGCCGGTTTCATCAAAGGTTTAGCCGAAGGCAAGTCTATTGAAGAAAGACTTCAGTATTCCATGGCCGCTGGCGGTGCTACTGCCTTTAGTGAACACCTTGGTTCTTATGAACTCTGGGAATCCTTATTACCACAGATCAAAGTTACCTTAATCAAGTAAAAATCTATATAAATTTTTAAAAGGCTAGTCACTTAATGAACGTGACTAGCCTTATTTTCTAAACAGAATGTCATATAAGCAGGAATACAAATGATTCCATCATCTCTAATAGATAAATTTTTAGGGTGAATTATAAACGATTCTGCAATTCTATCTGAAAATTTATTTCTAAATTCGATAAGTGATGTTGTTGTATAGTTTTTAGATGATTTTACTTCAATGGGTATTATTTTATTATTTATTCTATTTCCGCTAGAGATAATGAAATCAATTTCTATATCATTTCGATGCTTGTTTTCGTTGTAATGTGTATAAAAATATAATTTATGGCCATTCGCAGTAAGCATTTGAGCTACTGCATTTTCGAAAAACATGCCTTTATTCATGGAAAGTTTATCGTGAAGTAGTGCTGAATAGATGCTCATATTGTTTTCAATATTTTCATTGAAAGTATGCGCTAATAACAATCCAGTATCTCCCATGTAACATTTAATTAATTTTCTTGACTCTGTCAGTGATAAGCCAACATTAGGATCTAAGCACGCAAAACATTCATTACAAATCATAGAATCTGACAGCCAAAAGAATGTTTTCTCATAAGGAATACCATTATTGCTAGAGTCAATGGAACTAATTCTAACTTTCTTTTCGTGTGAAGACAGGAATGAAGGAATTTGGTCGAAGATTGATAATACCCTTGATTGATAAATATTATCAATTTTCAAAATATCATCTCTATACATTTTTAATATATTTCTTTTTTGAAAATCACAATCAGTAAATTGCTTTTTTTGTTCTAAAAATGCAGCTACCGCTTGGGGCATTCCACCAACCAGTAAATATTCCTTAAATAAGAACGATGCCTTTTTATGAACTTGATCAATTAGTGGAACTCTTTTTGAAAAACAATCTCTTATATATGGAATTAATAATGATTCTCCCAAAGCTTCTGCAAACTCTTCAAAATCCATTGGATACATAGTTATTCTTTGTTCTTCAGATGGTATTAATATATCTTTGACATTTTCTTTTATAGATATTAATGATCCCGTTTCAATATAGTCATACCTTCCATCTTTAACTAAATATTTTATTACTTCTCTTGCTCTTGGATATTTTTGTACTTCATCAAAAATAATAAGTGACTCTCTTTCATAAAGTGATATTCCAGTTTCAAATGATAATAACATAAAGAAAGTATCTAGACTATCTAAGGTATTTTCAAAGATATTCTTAATATTTTTGGTCGCGAATGCGAAATCAATTAATATATAGCTTTTATAATTTTTCTTTGCAAAATCCTCAACCAAAGTAGATTTTCCAATTCTCCTTGCGCCTTCAATTAAAAGCGCTGTTCTTCCATTTGATGTATTCTTCCAATCCAATAGTTTATTATATGCTTTTCTTTTAAAAATCATTCACAGCTACCTCTTTTCTTTACGCAAAGTAATTATATCGCGTTTATACTAAAAAACGCAATGTAGTAACTTTGTATTTTACTGCAATTGCGCAATGTATTTATCATAAATATTCATAATCAGAGAAACTTAAAAGATAAGTTATATGAATGAGCAGGTTCCGTAAGAACGATTTCACGAAAAAACTATTATTCGCTCGGAAAAGTCTATACTATGGTTAGAAATACGCTTGGAAAAATCTGGAAATGGGGGCTATTTATATGTATAAAAGGAAGATTGAGGCAGAACGTTTCAATCAGTAATATAAAAGTAAATTCCTAGATAATAAAATAAGTTGTCCTTTCCTTAAGCAATGAAACTTAAGAGAAGGACAACTTTTTATTTTTAATCGATAGAAACAGAGTAATCAAAGATATATTCTTCGTTTGGTTTGATGGTCTGAACACCAGGTTTCTTGTAGAAATCCTTATTTGGATGTAGATAATCTGGAATACCATTCCATGGTTCAAGAGCAACGAAGTTACCCCATTCATTTGCCGACCACAAGGCAAGATATTTCGCCTTACCTTTATGCATGGTAACACAAGAGCCATCCGTCTTATGAAGGGTCAATTCTTCAAAATCATCCGCTTTTAAGATGATGGTATTGATCTTGATGAACATCTCTTTGGATAAGTCGATACGGTCTGTTTCCATGAAGTCTTCATCTTCGATGTTGAAGGAGAACGTCTCTTCTTGTTTGATTCTGACCAATTTGAGTTTCTTAGGGAAGGTGATGTAGTTGCCCTTGATGTCAAAGAGATGTTCTCTTTTCACACCAGGAACCATGAAGGCGGGATGACCACCGACCATGAATGGCATATCTTTATCATCTTCGTTATAGATATGATAAGAGACGAATAACTGGTTACCTTCTAAGTGATAGATTGCTTCAGCTTTGAAAGCAAATGGATATCTTTTTAACGTCTCTTCATCAGAGTGGAAAGTGACTTTCAGATCACCATTTTCGATTTTGCTTGTACCTGTCATATAGCGAATCAAACCATGATTCTTGAACTCGTATTCTTTATCTTGAATGGTATAGGTAGAATCCACCAGTCTGGCAATCATCGGGAAGATAAAGACATCCTGACCCTGCCAAGAATTCTCAATCGGCTGATAAAGGAGTTCTTTGTTCTTCTTTTTATCAAAGATAGAGGTTAAACTGCCACCTTTTTCATTCACACAGATTCTTAATGCTTCGTTTTCAATACTAGTCATGATCAATTCCTTTTTTTGTTCAATTCTTCTTTGAAATCATTCACACTCATATAGATGATCTTTTTTGGCAGAGTAGCGATATTCAATCTCTTCTTATTGTTATCAATGATAGCGACATGAGCAAGGGCTGGATTTCTTGTTAAGACCATGCCATGGGCTTCCATGGCTTCTTTATGTTTCAGCAAGAAGTCTATTTCCTTACTTAAGACAGTATAATCAAAGAAGAAGACTTTCTTATAGAGATTCGGATTATATAAGTTGATATCAAAGCGAACATGCGGAGCAGCATATAACTGATTTACTTTTTCGTTATGTGCTTTCTTTAAGGCTTTCTGTTTTTGTCTCTTGGCCTGTTGTTCTAAGAAGTTATCGGTATCATCAAGTGCGTCTGGGAAAGCAGTGAGCGCATCTTGCAGAGTGAAGTGGTTTTTATCCAACAAAACTTTGAAGACTTCCATCGTCATCAAGGCATCATCGTCAGAACGATGATAGGTATAGGAAGTCAAATGATATTCTTCGACCAAATGATCTAAACCGGAGATATTCTGACGATGGTTTAATTCTTTTTCCATCTTCTGGATATCATAGAACTTGAATTCGATGATCGGTAAACCATATCTCTTACAGGAATAAGAGATATAAGAGACGTCCTGACAGACCGCAAAACCAAAACAGAGGGTATCTTTATCCTCTAATAAAGTCTTGATCTCTTTGTAGTAATGTGGGAAGGTACGCGCTCTTTGAAAACGGAAAAGAGGGTAGGCCAACTTGATACCATTACCCGTCTTGGCATTACCTAGTAAAAACGGTGCTGCTGGGTCGACCAAGATGTCTTTCTTTTTGATGACTTTGAAGTTTTCATCCGTTTTGACATAGCCAAAGGAACAGATTTTCCCTTCGCCATTCAGACAATTGGCGCACTCCACATCGAAGAATACATAATTCATACAACTAATTAAAAGACGATTTCATTTTAATTACAAGTTTTATTATCGTTTAAGTTATAATCTATGGCATGAAACCTTTATCATTATTAGAAAATATCAAAGTCTGCATCTTCGATATGGATGGCACATTAGTAGACTCTCTTGGTATCTGGGATGATATCGATGAGAGATTTTTTCATCAATATGGACTAGAAGTTCCGGAAAACTATGGCAAAGCCTTAGCCCATATGTCCTTTATGGAAATGGCCCAGTATACCAAAGAAACCTATCACATTCCTGATTCTGTAGATACCATCGCTCAGACCTGGATCAACTGGTCTCAGGATGCTTACCTATATACCATTGAAGCCAAACCTGGCGTCAAAGAATTTTTGACCTATTTAAAATCCTTGGGTATGCCATTATCTTTAGCAACCGCCAATCGTCGTTCCTTATATGAACCCTGTCTTGTTCGTAACGGCCTGGATTCCTATTTTGACTTCATCGACAACGTCAATGATCTCAACACCGCCAAAAACGAACCGAAGATCTATCTCCATTTGGCTTCTCAGATGAATTCCAAACCAGAAGAAACACTCGTCTTTGAAGATGTGATTCAAGCAGTCCAGACTGCTCATGACGCTTCTTTTAAAGTCGTCGGTGTTTATGACAAGAGAAATGA
The DNA here is from genome assembly GCA_902771745.1 of uncultured Erysipelotrichaceae bacterium. Lineage (GTDB taxonomy): Bacteria > Bacillota_I > Bacilli_A > RFN20 > CAG-288 > Enterosoma. Next base: position 7,730 of record CACXYG010000020.1, read on the forward strand.
GAATTCTTTTGAAGATATCAAGAAGGTTGCCAATCATATCATCATGGATTATCGAGACCTTTTATCCTGATTTTGTATCTTTTCAAAACAAAATTATCAAAAGAGAAGAGTTATTGTTGACTAACCGAACCCAAAAGGGATAGACTTACTCTCGCTTAGGGGAGTAGTTGTCGCGCAAGCGAGGCTTCGTCAACATCGTGATCTCTCATATCGAGGATCTGGCGTAACCATAAATAACGAGACTTAAGGCAGAGTGCAGACTCTGCCTGGAGTCTCGTTTTCTTTTTTACCCCGAGGCAAAGGAAAACTCATTTATTTAGGAGGCTGTTTTATGGGTTGGTGGATTTATCCGGTTTATTTTGTCGATTTAGCAGCGATGGTGTTCTTATCTTTCTTCTTAGGTAACTTAGTTGATATGTTAGATAAGAAAACCAAAATCTCTGGCGCCTTTATCGGCGGTGTCTTACTTGCAGCAGTCACGTCTCTTCCAGAACTGTTTACCGCATTCTCTGCGGTCGTCATGGTCAAGAATCCGGAACTGGTTGTCGGTGACATCATGGGCAGTATTCTCTTCGACCTTGTCTGTCTTGGCTTAGAAACCTTCTTGTTTGTCAAACACTTCAAGGATACCAAGTTCCAAGCCTGGCATTGGATGAATGGTACAGCTTGTCTTATCATGTATGGTCTTTGTGCCTATGGCTTCTTCGCTCCTGCCGAAGCACAGTTGATGCTTGGCGATATCAATGTCATCTCTATTCTCATCTTCGTCTTATACATCCTTACGCTTGTCTTCCAGCCTAAGGAAAGTGATGATGATCCCGAAGAAGAATTATCCGCTGATGGCAAGAAAGCTGATAAAGCTGATGATTGGTCTTTAAAGAAAGTCATCTTCTGGTTCATCGTTTCTTCTCTCTTATTGATTGGAACTTCCATCTTCCTTACTTATCTTACGGATTGGATTAAGGCTAGCGTTCCTGCTTTATCTGGTTCTGTCGCTGGTGCTTTACTTCTTGGTGTTGGTACTTCTATTCCAGAAATCGTCTCTACCGCTCAGCTCTTCCACAAGAAGAATTACGATGCCGGTTATGGTAATATGATTGGTTCTTGTACCTTCGACTTCGCCATTCTTGCTATTTCTGACTTCATCTCCTGGCACTACTATGTTCAGGAAGGTCTTACCGCTACCGCCACTCGTATCCAGACACATGGTATCTTCCTCATTGATGGTGACACCTTCAAGTTTGTCATCTTCGGTATCATTGCCACTGCTGGCATTATCGCTTTATCCTTATTACGTAAGTACACCAAGATCTACGAAAACAAGAAGAAGTTATCTTATGTCATCACCGGCGCAATTGCTACCATCTTAGTCGCTGGCTACTTCTTAACCTTCTTCTTACCTTGGAATCCATTAGCCGCTTAATTGTTGTGATCACTTCCTTGGCCTATCAGGCCAGGGAAGTTTTTTCTTTCTAAAAAGTAGATTTAACTTTTTATTTTTTAAGTACATTTTAGTTTTGCTTTATATACTAGTGTCACCTTACACATGTAGGAGGAATTCATTATGCAATTAAGAAAAATGTTATCCTTAGTCGGTTTATCCTTATTGTTGACCGGTTGTGGTACCACCAACAACAGTGGAACAACCACATCTAATGGTACGACAACCACAAGTACAACGACCTCATCCACAACCACAACCTCTTCTACCAAAGCCAAAACCAGCACAGAATTAGCTGCCTTAGAAACAGAATATGGCACGTTCTCCATCACACCAGAAACCTCCACTTATGAAAGCAACATCTCTTATGATTCTTCTACCAATACCTATACCATCGCCGTCGATACTGACAAAGTCACTTATGTTGTCAAAGGTTATTTCGCTGGTTCTATCGTCATCGATGATGTCAATAATTTATCTGACACCACCACAGGTTATAAGGGTGTCTGTTTAGAGTTACAGGGAGCAGCATTGGTCTCAACCGATGGCGACCCCGTTATCAAATATGATGTGGGTAAGAAAAACGTCGAGATCAAATCCAAGAACGGTTATACCAACCACGTCATTGCCAACGGTTCGGCCAATGCAATCGAATCCGATAACAACGTCGAGTTATCCGGTAAAGGCACATTGAACATCACCGCAGCCCAAGAACACGCCATTGAAGCCGATGGTGATATCACCATCTACAGCGCTGGCACTTATAATGTCACTACGGGTCATGATGGTTTCCACGGACATAACTTCTACACCTACACTGATGATGGTGATGTCTTCTCTGGTACTTTGACCATGTATGATATTGTCTCGCAGGCGATTGAAGCTACGGATGATACCGCCTTAGATGGTCTTATTGATATCACAGGTGGCACAATCAATGTCGATAATGCGGAATCTGTCTTCAAGACCGATACCGCACTCACCATCGGTGCAAATGCCAAGGTTGTCGCTACTAATTTGACTGGTGATCCCGTTGTCAAACTAGATGACAACACCAAGACTGTGACCATCACTGTCAATGGCACCTTCACTGTCGATGGTGCCGCCTATACAAAAACCAGCATCTAATCACTTAAGTTTGTAAAACATTCGAGGGAAGATTATCTTCCCTCTTTTTTGTTTTAGTTATATAATTGAAACGCTAAATAAAGGATAAAATTACATGAAATCAAAAACTATTCTTCTTTCTTTGTTGCTCACGGCCTCTTTAGCTTCCTGTGTCAATGAAAAGCCCGAGGAAACCGCCATTAAAATCAGCGACTACCTTTCTTCCACCCCAGTTTCTGTCTCCCGCATCAACATCAAAAGAGGCGCCATGGAAATCTCTTATGATGTTTATAACGCTTACAGCAAAGAATTCAATGTTTACAAATATGCTATGAAGGATAATCCGAGTCAGTTTATCTATTCTTTGGATTACCACAATTCCAAAGGTGATATCGTCTTAAATGAATTCACGGAGAATTCTTATAACACAGAAGAAATCAATTGTACCTATGTTGGCGTAGCTGGTACTCTATCCGATATCTATACCTTAAATCTGTATCAGGAAGAAAACTATCTGTTGATCAACCATGAATGCTGCCATAACATCTCTATGCCTGAACAAGACTATCAGGCATTCAAAAAACAGCATACCACAATAGATAAGGCATCCGAAAAAAACATGGCCATCTACAACCTCTCTAACGAAGCCTATCTTTCTTTCCACACCTTTAGTTATTACATTGATTTAAATCGTTATACTTCCTATGAATATATTGCCACTGACAAGGATGAACCTGTGGAGAAAGAAATCACCAAAGTCAGCAATGAGAAAATCATCAGTTCAGATTACCTCATGACTTCAAATAATGGCACGCTTGATTTCTGTTTAGGTGGAAAAACCAACCTGCTTGATCTTAACGCCTATCAAAGCGGTGACGATATCAAATATATTCCATCTGATGACAATACCAAACTTCCTTATACCTTGACCATCAATGACAAGGAATATGAAACCTATAACGCTTTTTGTGGAACGGTATTTCTTTCCATTGATTGCCAGTATGATTACAAAAAGAATGAACTCAAGTACAAAGAATATAACTATACAACAGCCAATATTGATCAGGACATTTTCCAATCCTTCATGAACCAAAGCCAGACCTCTTACACCCTTGATGGAAATAAACATATCATCGATACCAAAAAAGAACTGACCTATTCACAAACTATTGAAACAACAAAGGATCTCATCTTTGTCTACGTCGCTTAGTTTCTCAGAAACAAAAACCGACTTAAGATTACCATCTGGTAACAACTTAAGTCGGCTTTTAAAATATGTTAGATTCTTAACACACAAAGGATATCAGCTACCGCTTGCAGTCTTCCATCCTGCATAAAGCACAAACTCATCTCCCATCTTTAGTGTGAGACTGGTAGAGAAGTCCCATCTGTCCTTGCATTCCTTATCGGTATACCAGCCATTGAACTCATATCCATCAAGTTCTGGAGCTGGTGGCTCAATGATGCATTCCTCACTCCCGATATTATCCAGTCTATAGTGTCCGCCATCACCCTCGAGCGGATAGTTGTTCATGAAGGTGATGTTGGCCGGTCTGCAATGCGGATTATAGATTTTACCATCTGGTGTCATCTCGCCTGGCAGGTAGGGATGCTTGGAATCATATAACGACTTATAGATGAAAGGTATGTTAGTATATTCATCTATACGATCTCCATAGAATTCTTCCGAACAGACCATAAGGTCCACATTTCTCCCATCATGTCCGTTCTCTATTTTCTCCAGAGTCTCGAAGACAAAGAGCTTCTTCAGTGTGCTAGGAAAATAGATTGGATCATTATCCTCAGGTGACCAAGCCAATTGTGCTCTTCCCATCTGTTTGACTGGATATCCATCAATGGTGCGAGGAATATCCAGCCTCTCCTGTTTCTCTCCCAGTGCTGTGAATCCATATACCAGAACATATGCACCATCCTTGATCAGGTTTGTCTCACTATCCCTGGACCCAACGACATAGTATTGCAAATAATCCGTCACACCAGAGTCCACAACACTGCCTTCCCGGAAGGTAATCCGTTTTCCAAGGCAGCCAGTCAAGGAAGTGACAGCCACAAAGGACATAAGTGCACTTCCAAAAATTCTCGGTTTTCTCATGTATGTTCCTCCTAGAGATACATTTAGTATCTCTCCACAAGCTACTGAGTCCAGACAAGTGTAAACACAATAATCAAATGATCTCGGCTTTCCAGTATAGTTGGTCAAACGAATTATGTTTACATCATTCAAAGTAGTAACAAGTTTAGCACTTATTCCATTGTTTTCTTCGCTATTTGTATGGGTGGTCAAATCCAGTCTTAAAACACTGATGATAATGAGAGACAGAAAAATATGTGTCTGAAAGACAGTCTAGAACGACACATAAATTTACTCCTTATATTATTTTGAATGCTCAACCCAGCAAAAAAGATATAAAATTAAAATCCAATTGTGAAAGTGCGTGGTATTCATTTTCATAAAAGGTGTGTCGCGATATAATATAGTCGCTACGAAAGGAAGCATTCAATAATGCATTCCAGAGGTCAGTGACTGTATTGGTACTTGGCGGTCCCAGTCACTGGCTTCTGGAAAGCATGGACCCGCCAAGTCTATGAGTAAAAAGAATCAAAATCATAAGATTATTTTGTCGTGGAAAGAAAAAGACTCCACACCTTTAGAGAACCTGATTGTCAGCACTGATGAGTCATGATTCAAAGCAAAGCACCCGGTCAGGACGAAAGAGGAAATCAGCTTTATTGCCTCTTTGAGGCCAGACGGGTGCCCATATTGCGGAAGCAAAAACTATATCAAATATGGCAAAAGAAACGGAATCCCGATCTTCATGTGCAAGTCATGTGAGAGAAGGTTCAAGGCTCTGACGCACACCATATTCGATTCAGCCAAGATTCCTATCAGTGAATGGTATGAATTCTTCATTCATCTTTGTGAGTTTCATTCCATCTCTACCGCATC
>CACXYG010000020.1:13259-13829 GCA_902771745.1 uncultured Erysipelotrichaceae bacterium
CATTCATCTTTGTGAGTTTCATTCCATCTCTACCGCATCAGCAGATAACAGAAATGCCTCAAATACGGGACTTATGTGGTATAGGAAGATTTTTCTCGTTCTTGATGGAATACAGGATGATGTTATGCTGAAAGGAAGAATATGGTTGGATGAGACTTTCTTTTCAGTCATCAGGAAAGATGAGGTATTGAAGGATGGCAAGAAACTTCGCGGAATTTCTCAAAACAAGATCTGTACAGCAGTAGCAGTTGATGATAGTGGCACAATGCTGATTCGTGTTGAATGGGTAAGCAAACCAAGTAACAGAAGCACGATGGCAGCACTTGAGAATCATATTCAGGAAGGATCAACTCTGATTCATGATGGTGAGAAGTCACATAACGCGCTCATCATAAAAAGGAATCTGAAGAGCGAAGTATATGACACGGACATGACCAGGAAACTATCAGATAAGGATAATCCATTGAATAGGGTAAATCATCTTCATTCTCTGATAAAGCAGTTCATGGGTGAACATGGCGGATATGATAGAAGTCAGTTGCAGGGATGGATGAACTTGCTTTGGTTCAT
>CACXYG010000021.1 GCA_902771745.1 uncultured Erysipelotrichaceae bacterium
TTCAGCTTCGCATCGTCTCTCTCCTCCTGTGATGAAAACAGCTCTGTCGTGAATGGTTCTAGTTCCGCATCCACGACCTCTAGTGTTACTACTGAATCTAATACCACGAAGACCTCCGTTCTTGATCGTGTCGATATGAATACTCAGTTCTATTCTATCGACATGGACTATGTCATCAATTACAACTCCAACAAAGTTGCCACTGGTGTGGAGACCAAGAAAGTCTATCTTGGTAAAGATAGTGATGGCTTTGATGTCAAAATCGAATTCATGATTGGCTACTTCAACAAACTTTCCTCCATGGATAGTAATGGTAAAGAAGAATCTTCTAACTATAGTATCTATCATTCTCCAAGCAAGACGTATACTTTGATGGCGGATAGCTCCTATAAAATCACCCAAGAAGAACATGACATCAAACCATATACCTGTCCGTTTGATTTTGCTAAGTTGACTGTGGAAAAAGAAGATCAAGATGACTATGACACCATCATCACCGCCAGCGTTGCTGATGATGATGTCTCAAGCTTCTTAGGTTCTAGTATCAAGAACACTGCTAACATCACAAACCTCACTTGTAATCTTACTTTTTATACTTCCAGTGCCACTCTTGAAGAAGCCAGTTTCACCTATAACAAGGGTGAATATTCTATCCGTCAGAACTTTGCTTTCAACACCAACAATTCCTTATTGCAGCTACCAGAGTAAAAGCACATTTAGATGTTGACTTATTGTCTAACATCATATATAATTATTCACGCGAAAAATCGCGACTAGGAAAGAGAACTTCGTTCACACCTGACTGGATCACGTTCTGGTAGGTCAAATGCCTGAGTTTGCTTCGCACCACAACCCTTTATTTAAAAGGTTTATGATGTGCGGCTATTCAATGGGTATTTAAACGGGTCTCTCTTTACTGGGAGACCCGATTTTTTGTAAACATTCCATAGGAGGAATCAGCTTATAAACAATTATCAAGGAAACAACAATCGTCCACGTCCAAACAAGAATCAGAACACTGATCTTGTCAATGAAAGAATTCATTTCAAGGAAGTTCTCTTAATTGGTCCTGAAGGTGAAGCTTTCGGTGTCGTCCCGATGAAAGTTGCTCAGCAGAAATCCATCGAAGCCGGTATGGACCTTCTTTGCGTTTCACCTAATGCTAAGCCACCCGTCTGCCGTATCATCGATTATGGCAAGTACAAGTTCGAGAAAGACAAGAAGGCCAAAGAAGCCAAGAAGAATCAGAAGAAGACTGTCGTGAAAGAGGTTCGTTTCACTGCTACTACGGACACTCATGACCTCGAAACCAAGGCGAAAGCCACTATGCGTTTCTTAGCCGAAGGCAATAAGGTTAAGGCCTCTGTCTTCATCAAGGGTCGTATGAGAAGCCGTATGGACATTGTTCAAGAGACCTTGAATAAGTTCTTAGCCATGGTTGCAGATTGCTCTGTCCATGAAAAAGAGCCAGAGATGATGGGCCGTGACTACTATGTCGTGTTAAGTCCGAAGAAAAAGTAATAGAGGAGGGCAATTACTATGCCAAAAATGAAGAGTAAACGTGGTGCCGTTAAGAGATTCAAGTTCACTGCTAACGGCAAGGTCAAAAAGTGGAATCAGAACACTTCCCACTTATCCCACAATAAGACCCACAAGATGATCCGTCACAATAGAAAAGCTAGATACTTAAATCCAGTCATGGGTAAGAAGATGACTGCTTTAGTCAGCAAGTAAAGAGAGGTAAGACACAATGAGAGTTAAACGTGGTACTGTCAGACATGACAAGCGTAAAAAGATTTTAGCCAGAGCTGAAGGTTATTTCGGTTCTAGACATAAGCTTTACAAGACTGCTAAAGAAGCCGTCATGAAGGCTGAAGCTAATGCCTTCAATGGTCGTAAGGAAAGAAAACAGGATTTCAGAAAGCTCTGGATCAGACGTATCTCTGCCGCCTGTAAGCTCAATGACATCTCCTATTCTCAGTTCATGTATGGCCTTAAGTTAGCCGACATCCAGCTCAACAGAAAGATGTTATCTGAATTAGCTGGTACCAACCCAGAAGAATTCAAGGCTTTAGTTGATACTTCCAAGGAAGCTATCGCTAAGGAAGCTAAGTAATTCCCTTTCTTCAAAACTTAAATCAGGGCGATTCCATTCGGGATTGCCCTTTTTCTATAGAATAAAACAAACCAAAATAATCCTATCGTCAGTAGGCCAGTACATACTAGTAAGGTGATACCAACCACTTTATTTCCGCTGAAATCCAAAATCAAATCAGCCACAGCAATACCAATGGAAATCAGGCATATCATTGAGATATAAAGACAAGTAAGAAGATTGTTTTTAAAAGAATATCTATCGTTAATTTTGTTCACGAAGTTAGTGTAAATGTAACATTTAAGAATAGTAACAGAATTATTGTTTTAATTCATCTTTAAGATATCCAATAACCTTATTCGTCCTACTTTTAGCATATTCTGTAGAAAGATGATTATCGATCAAATAAAAACAAGTCCCAGGATACAAAGATGATTCAATATCACCTAAGACAGGCACCGATAGATTCTCCTTAAGGTAATCATCTATCTCCTGTCTCTTAACTAGCGTTGAATTCTCCGTTAATGCCCTAATATTCTTCGGCGCATATGTAAAATAAGATTGAATTCCCTTTTTCTCCAGGTCACTGTAAATTTGATTCAATGCAGAAATTCTATCTTCTCCAATTGTTTCTAGTGTATAAGGAGTCTCTGGCTGGTAGATTCTTTCATCGGTAGGATTATTGGCTCTTGGCAAAATAAAATCCCCCTCAACATTGTAGGTGTCAAAGGAATAGTAATTCATTTCATCATCATAATGCTTTGGAGTAATCGTATAATCCTTTTGTTCCATTTCTTTTCTAATAATTTGAAATTGGTTATAGGCGTTGAAGAAGAATGGATAATGACTCACGTCCAAAGACTCTATGTTGGCATAATTGCTCTCAAAAAGATTGAATAATTCAATTTCAAAAACAGAGTCAGTACCAAACTGGCAATCCAAAGCCCAACTATCAAACTCTGGAGAGTCAATCAGGATATCACCTTCCTTCATATACTGAGCTATGATATCCAGTTGAGGACGAATATCAACATAAGCATATACGCCCATGTTGACTACCTCATACTCTGGGAATGCCTCCTCCAATAAGGTTGAATCATATCCGTATCTAGTAGAAGAACCAGAAAAGAGCACAATTTTCTTTTTCTCTTTTACAAAATCTAGATAATCAATCTTATCCGAGAAAGTATCAAAGAATGAGCCACTGAATCGCGGATGTTCGATTGCATGGATATGAACTTTTCTAACTTCACATCCATGAAATGAACGATCTCTCACATCCTTCAGAGAGTCAAAAAAGGTAATCTCCTCCAAGGAAGCATGGTTAAATGCATAGTCAGCAATACTCAATACATTTTTAGATAAATATAGTTGCTTCAGATTTGCATTTCGAAAGGCACACTTCTCAATTCCAGTCACTGGTAAGTCCTGATATGTAGCTGGTACAACCACCCATTCTTCTGCACCTGTATAAGAAGAAATATGGTATCCGTCATTTGCCATCACAAAGGAAAATTCCTCTAGCGGTGTTTCCTTAAGATAAATTGGATAGAGATCTTTTATCCCATACGGAATTCTTGAGCCAAACAAAATCGTTTTACCAGACATATCCTCGCTGGTATTCCAGCCGGAAAGCTGATAGCCTTCTACTTCATTCAAAATTTCATACCCATTTAAGGAATTATCCTTTAGATGAGTATGAGAACACTCGACATTTAGTGTATCTGAATCCCTATTTTGAAAAGTTGATATACCGCAGTGATAGACATGGCCTGCATCCAGTTCATCCGTATTGGTTGAATCTTGCTGATCATCCTCACTACGAGTGATGACTTTTATTTCTTTTTTTGCTGTCAGTGAAACAACCACAGAATAATACACATTTTGAATCGTCAAACCAAATGAATCATCCTGATTCACATGGATTTCATAATCCTCATAAGAGCAAGAGTCAAACGTATATCCTTGGACAAATTCAATTCGGAAAAGAGCATCCTCACCCCGCTTCACTTCAACAATCGGTTTAGTGACTTGAAAAAAGCGGTTATCTTCAATCATGACTTTCAAAGAATCAGAACAACTGAAACCTTCCGGCCGCATCTGACAGGACGTCAACAGGAACGATAACAGCAAAAGAACTTTTTTTACAGACATCTTCTTAACCCATGTCATTGATCAAAGGGAGATAAGAGGCATTGCTCTTGGCAAGCAATACCTCTTATTCCAGGAATAAGTAACAAAGAACAATTAATCCCAAAGAGCAAGATTAATTTTCTTTCTTACGCAAAGTGAAGAAAACAGCTAAACATAAGGAAGCTGCCGCAACAACACCACTGGCAATGATGAGAGATACTAATGTAGTATCCCACCATGGAGTGTTTGGAACAATGACTGTATCTGAGGCAATACCATTCATAATGCAGGAATGATTGACTAAGACATAAAGGATTCTATGAGTTGCTTCTCTGACTGCATTCTTGAAAGTCAAAGAACTCTTATAAGCCTTCAGAGCAGTCTTAGAACCGCTACCCAAATAGATATTGGTACCAGCCATAATACCATCATCGAAAGTCATATACAAAGCGCCATTAGAGGAAGCCATATCGGTGATGAAGTAACCTTCATAACCGAATTCTTCTCTTAAAATGACATTCTGTAAAGCATTGGAAGCACCGACCCAGTCACAGCCAGCTCTGTTGAAGCCGGACATACAACCATGGCCGTTGCCATAATTCTTGCCGACAGAGTATTCGAATGGAAGGAGATAGATTTCTCTGGCAGCCTGTTCATTCAACCAAATGGAGATACCATTTCTAGCACTATCTTCATCATTGAAGGCTAAATGTTTGACAGCAGCAACAACGCCCTTATTCTCTAAGCCCTGAATTTCATTCATACCACAGACCCCTGTCAAGAATGGATCCTCAGAGAAATACTCGTTACTTCTACCGATGAATGGAGTTCTATGAATATTGATGCCTGGGCCATAAAGAGTATCAATGCCATTGATACGAGCATCCTCAGCAAGATAATCACCGACAGACTTGACCAAATCGACATCAAAGGTAGAAGCCCAGATGCCTTCACTTGGCAAGGCAACATTGGTCTTGGTGGAAGTCAAGAAGTTTGGACCATCGCTGGCCTTAGAGCCCTTTAACGCAATCGTATCTAAGGAAATGGTACCGAAAGCACCATTGGTAATGAGATAAGCCTGTTCTTCATAGGTGAGCTGATCCAGCAGTTTATCCCAAAGTTCATGGTCATAAGAGAGGCCTCTCACCGAGATGAGATTGCCAGCCTCACCAGAATGATACGTTGGATCCTTAGCTTCTGGATTTTCAACGATTTCCTTGTGGGAAGCCAAATCCTTAGCCATCTCAGCATTGACATCCAATCTGGCCTTACCTTTCGGGAAGGTACCATCCCAGTTGCCTCTAGAAACATAGGTAACAGAGTTAGAGCCCTTATTCTTATAGTTGTTGATATCATAGGCATCTAACTGGTTGGTGATTTCCTTACCGGTAGCAGAGGACTTTGCATAAGTCGTCTTATCCAATTCATTCTGATGGAAGGCAACAGTGACCAGCTTATCATTTCCGACATTCTTGCCCTTCTTGGAAAGGATATTGTTAACGGCATCATGAGCAGAGTGACCAGCCGTCAGATAGTAATCACCGGCATCCAGAATATAAGTCTTGTTGGTGACATTGTCGTAGGACTTGAACTGTTCCTTCTTAACGGAAATCTTGACCGTTTCAGACTCATCCTTCTTCAGTTCCTTGGTCTTGGCAAAGCCCATCAATTCGACAGAGGCCTTTTCCAAGCCACCTTCGACATATGGTTTCTGACCATAGATCTGAACTGCCTCACGGCCAGCTGCATTACCCGTATTGGTAACTTTGACTTCAATATCAAAGCTTTTGTTCTTAGCGTTTTCCGTCACCTTGAAATCAGAGTATTCAAAGGTGGTGTAACTCAAGCCATGACCAAATGAATAAGCTACCATATCATCATAATTGAAGCTACCGACATTGCTCTTGTTGAGCATGCCGTCTTCATAACGGGTTTCATAATAACGATATCCAACATAAATACCTTCAACATAAGCACCATAGTACTTATTGGTGTTATTGAGTTCAAAAGACTTGGCACTTGGATATTCCTGAGCAAAGATACCTGTATCGGTCATTGCCCAAGAAGCCATAGCTGGAGAAGATAAAGCATCCTTAACATAAGTATCACTAAGCTTACCAGAAGGATTGACCTTACCGACCAAGGCCTCACTGACAGCCTCTAAGCCAAAGCCACCGACATTGCCGGTCCACATAATCGAATCAACATCAATATCACTGTCATTCAGGAAATTGAGTTCAATCGGACAAGAAGAATTGAGTAAGACCACAACTCTCTTGAAGATACCTGCTTTCTTCAATTCGGTAAGACCTTTAAGGAGTTTGATTTCCTCATCAGACAAACCTAAGTACATGCCATTACGACCATCACTGCCTTTGCTGGAAACATCGAAACCTTCACCAGAATCTCTTGTAAAGACAACGATTGCAGCATCACCATATTGACTGAATGAAGCAGTATTAGCACTCTTGACGGAATCCCAGGAAGTTTCATTGATCATATAGGTCTTGACCAAGCCATCAACAGAGTTACTACGCTTGCCACCATTGGCAACATAATAGTCCCATAAATAAGCATTGACCGAGCATCCTGCGTCCTCCAAGGCCTGCTTGAAGTTCTTATATTTGGTAGTATCGACAGAACCACCGGACATGGATGGGGTGTAGTTGATACCGACAGCACCACTGCCAAAGACAGAAACCTTTGGAGCAGACATACTTAATGGCAAAGCATTGTTATCATTCTTCAATAAGACAAGGCCATTGGCCTCGACTTCCTTGGCCAGCTTTTCACCAGCGGCAGTGACTTCCTCTAAAGAGGAATAGCTGCTTTTGAAATAGTTGGTGGATTCTGGATCCGTAGATTCGTTTTTGATTTCCTTGTAGTCTTTGATATTCAGCTGATGGTTGATCATTGTTCCATTGGCTCGAGCCACTTCAAGGCCTGGAATCAACACAGCTAAGGCAGTGCCAAAACCTAAGAATAATCGTTTAAACAGTTTTGGATTCATGATCATTATTCTCCTTTTCGGCAACCTGATATAACTTTTTGGAAGTAATACCAGAAATCAAAATCAAAACAAAGCTAATCAAATAGAAGAGGAAGGTGAAGATGAAGGATGCAGAAATGGTTGTACCATCAATAGATACCATGACGCTGGCCAAATAATTGACCTGGGTGGTGACATAGAACATAAAGGCAAGCAAAGCAAACAGATAATCAATCAGGATGCCCATATCGAAGAGTCCCTTTAAGAAACAAGACTCATCGAGAGCAAAACTGCGCAGACAAAGCAGGACCAAGCCAAGACCGATAGTGACAAAACCAAAGGTGATGACTGGAGTAGACAATGTCTCATTGAATTCATTGACGCCAGTAGCAAAATAAATGATCAAAACAATTGCTTCAACAACCAAGCCACAGCCCAAGAACAACATCGGGAGATTTTTCAATCTCGTAAATTCAAAGTGTTTCATAGCATTTATAACCCGTGCTTGTTTGGAGCAAAATTGATATTTTGCCAATCAGAAACATTATCGGTCTTTGGCGTCCAGGTCAATTCACTGTCAGTGTAGATAGCCATATAGTCAATCATTGGAGCATGAGCGTTCATAGTACCATCGAATGGAGAAACGCTGTTCTTGGTCGTCAGACGGACGACGTTGTAACCTTTGTGGAGACTGAAAGCTTCGGTCATGATATGAGTATCAAATGGTCTCTTATCATAGGCGCTTTCGGAGAAGGTAATAGCACCCGTCAAAGCAATCGGTATATAATCAACCGTCTCCTTAGTACTTTCATCATACTGGGCATAACCAACAGAATCATAGAGCAATTCACCCATATCATTTGTTTCTGCCTTGTAAGATGCAATTTCCCAGGCATGATAGTCAGCACTTTCCGTTGGAGCAATATAGATATCCGCCCATTCGGAAGACAAACTCATTTCCAAAGTACCATCACTGAAGTCTTTTTCAGACTTGATGATGAATTCAATGAAGGCACCATTGTTGTACAAACCAGAGACCCAATAACCATTGGAAGCACCAGCAGTACCATTGTCTTCATAAATCAACTTAAGACCGGTGAAGGAATCAGAAGAACCGACACCCTGCTTATTTTCATCGATATAAGTGTATTCAGCTTCAAAAACATTTTTCTTTAAAGCCTTCATGTACAAATCATAATCAGCTTCGATGGTCTGATCGAAATCGAATTCATTGGTGCAGACCTTATCGGAGTACCATTTACCATCAAAGCGATAATTCTCAACTCTTGGTTTTTGAATGACAGTTGAAACCTTTTCACCTGGATTGACCTTCTTTGTCTTGAAGATGACTTCATTGCCATCGGCAACATACTTGAAGTTAACGGTATAGAAGTCAACCTTATAATGAGCAACGATGGAAACATCGCCATTAATAGCATCCGTAAAGACAAATTTGTCAGCACCGATCTTTGCCTGATACCAACCTAAGAATTCCTTACCTTCAAAGTTTGGGTCACTTGGAGTGAAGGTAGTAGCACCATCGGCAACATAGTATTCAATCTTGGTGTTTTCACCATTGTTGTAATCGACCGTAACCTTACGGGCAGCAACGCCTTCAGGAATAGCCGTCCATTTGGCCTTCAAAGAGACAGAAGTAGTGACATTGGCATTGAAGTCATATCTTACATTGCCATTGTACCAGCCATCAAACTGATAGCCTTCTCTTAAGACACTTGGGGCATCAAAAACGGAGATCGGCTGATTGACAGCAGCGGCAACTTTAGTAGCAACAGAGCCATCATCCAAATCAAAGGAAACAGCCAATTCCTGAACCCAGGAAGCGTATAAAGTCAGGTTAGCATCGATTGTCGTCGAAGAGAAATCAAATTCCTGCGTACCTTCCTTATCCGTAAACCAGCCTAAGAAACGATAATCCTGTCTGACAGGATCAGCTGGCTTGTTGGCATAGCCACCGACTTCGACTTCTAAAGTCATGGCAGCCGGAGCACCTTCGTAATTCAAATCCAATGTGACGACAAAGGCCTGTTTCTTAACCGTGATCTGATACTGAGCTTCAAAGCCGTCATATTCAACTCTGACGGTCTTAGTACCTGGAGTGGACATATCTGGTGTAGAGATGTGGACACGGCTATCCATGAAAGACAGTTCCCCTTTTGAACCATCTTCATACTGAAGTTCGATCACACCACCTGTGATTTCAAACGTATCACCAACGACATATTCCGTCCTTGGAGTCGTCTTGATAGCAATATCTTCGACAATCTTATCGCCAGCCTTGTCCGAAGACGCACTAGTGACAAACTCTGTATTGTTTCCAGAATTGGAAGTTGGAGCAACACTATTTGGTTTGCTTTCACCACAAGCCATCAAGGTTGCAGAAAATAAAGTGGTAAGAAGAATCTTGTTTATTCTTTTCATAAATTGTCCCTTTCTTTAAAATTACTTATTCCTTGAAAACATAATCAATCCAACGCCCTTTTTGGGCGTTGGATTGACCTTTTCGACTCACTTATCAACCCTTTGGGAGGATGTGATTATTTATCTTCTTTTCTCTTCTTAAGAGCTAAACCAACACCTAAGAGACCTAAAGCAGCAAGAGTAGAGGTAGCAGCAATGACGGAACCGCCACAGCCCTTACCAGCAGCACCGGCTTCACCAGTAGCACCAGTGTCACCCTTGTCGCCCTTGTCGCCTTTATCACCCTTTTCGCCTTTGTCACCCTTAGCACCAGTGGCACCAGTAGCACCAACAGGACCGGCTTCACCGGCAGGACCAGTGGCACCAGTGTCACCCTTGTCACCCTTTTCGCCCTTTTCACCGGCAGCACCATCCTTAATGACTAAGGTTGAACCATCAGAGAAGGTAATAACATGGCCTTCATCAGTATCTTCGACACTGACGATTTCCTTGGTAGCCGGAGCAGCCTCGCCTTCAACGACGACGTGGAACTGCTCAGAGTTGTATCTGACAGTAGTCATACCACCCCAACCGCCAGAGCTCTTGGAGAAGGAAACCTGAATGACAAAGTCATATTCACCGGCTTCAGTTGGAGTACCAGTGATGGTACCGTCCTCAGCTAAAGTCAAACCAGCTGGAAGTTCGCCTTCGGCAACAGAGAACTTAGCAGTAGCTGGAACATCGGATAAGCCGCAGACAATAGCGCCATCGACTTCCTTACCAGCTTCGACCTTACCGCCTAAATCCAAAGTCCAGGCAGAAGCGATATCAAGGTTGTAGGCAATAGTCTTATGGATCCAACCATCAATGGTGACATTGACGTTGAAGCTGAACTTACCTGGAACAGATGGAGCACCAGTAAGCTGACCAGTAGTTTTGTTGAAAGAGACACCAGCTGGTAAAACGCCATCAACAACATACTTAGCTTCGCTGCCATTCAACATTTCGGCAGTGATTGGAGCAGCTTCATTGAGGTTAGTACCCTGTTTACCAGTAACTTCAACCTTGGTTGGAATGGCATCAACATCGACACCGTTATTAGCCAAGCAAGAATTGGCAGCCTTGAATAAGGCATACTGAGCAGTTTTTCTCATCCAGTAATATTCAGTATCACACTGGACAGAATCACCGTCCTTAGACCACTTGGACTTGACGGAACCCTTACCATTACGTAAGGTGGCATCCCAGACACCAGTGAGCTTGAAGGATGGATTAGACATTGGAGTACAGGTGTTTCTTAAGCAGAGATCCAAGTTATTGTTGTTGACTCTCTTGATTTCATACTTGGCCTTGTCAGTTTCTGGAACTCTTGGATCAACGAAGGCAGCAGCGTTCTGACCCATGATCATATCGGAGACGTGTTCACCGTCCCAACCCCATTCATCTCTGGATAAGGTGACGAGGAAGTCATAGTTATGAGTACCCTGCATATAGCAGCCTTCCTTCTGAGCATTTGGCATAGTACCGCCAGCGTGACCTTCCTGCATAGTCTTTTTGAAGGCTGGCAGATAGTTTTCACGGAAGGCCTGTTCGGAAATGAAGTAGTTAGTAGAGTTACCCAGATCTTCTTCATTATGGAGAGCAAAATGTTTGATGTAAACGATGATACCTTTAGAAGAAGCACCATCAGAAGCGGCAGCACCCATGAAGCCACCTAAGATGGCATCCTGAGAATAGTATTCCTTACATCTACCATCGAAGTGAGACCTGTTGGTGTTGGCACCTGGACCCCACCAACCGGTAGTACCGACCTGGAGAGCCATTTCAGCAGTGAGTTCACCCATTCTGTGGATGAGTTCAGTGTTGAAGGTAGCGGCCTGTAATGGAGCATCAGCCCAAGTGAAGGTCTTACCTAAGTTCAAAGGTCTATCCGTATTGGCATCCTTGGCTTTGCCGACAGCAGCTAAAGCTGGCTGAGCAGAAGTGAATAAAGACTTCATTTCATCATAGGTGAGCTGGTTCATGAAGGCATCCCACTTTTCAGTGTCGGAGAGTGGAACATTGGCCATATCCTTCAACATGATGGCAGCCTTACCATTGACACGGCCAGTGGTGTTATCCTTAGCCTGAGTCCAGTTGGCTGGAATCTGGCCTTCTTTATTCCATGGCTGATTCTTATCGATGGAGCCGGCTTCTTCACCGAAGAAGTTGTTCAAGTTGTTTTCGGCACCCATGTTGAGGGAATCCTTGAACTTCTGGATGGCAGATTCATTCATGATCAAATCATCATAGGTTGGAGCATGTGGGAAGGTATCTTCCATATTGCCTCTGGATAACTGCTGTTCAACAGAGCCGACACCATTCTTCTTAGACCAGGAACCATCGCTTGGACGGAACATGTAGTCTAATTCGTTTGAATCAGAGAATAATGGTTTAGATTCTCCGCCAGAGAACAAATCATGATCGAGATTGACTCTATCGGTGATGGTGAATTTGTATTCATCGTATTCATCCAAAGCCGAATCATCATTGGTTTCCTTAGAACGTAATTCAGAGGAAGAACCCATGGCCTTTAAGGTATATTCACCAGCATCTATTTCCCAACCCTTATGGGTATCAGTATCAGTGTTGTTCTTACCGAAATCATCGAAGGAAGCTAAGTCCTGAACGTCGACTTCGATAGTGACAGTCTGTCTTTCACCTGGTTTTAAGATACCGGTCTTGGCAAAGCCAACGAGTTTAACGTAGGCCTTTTCAATCTGATTGGCAGTGTATGGAGCAGTTTCATAAAGCTGGACAGTCTTCTTACCAGCGACTAAGCCAATATTCTGGACTTCGACCTGAGCATAGACCTTCTTGACCTGGTTTTCGCCTTCAGCAAAGACGTTACCGGAAGTGAGAAGAGTCTTACCGGCCTTATCCTGATAAACGCCCTTCATAGTGAAGGCGAAATCAGTGTAGGAATTACCGAAACCGAATGGATAGACGACATTATCATGATGCCATTTATCAGCGATAGCCTGACGCTGTACAGCTGATAAAGACTTGGCGGCTAAGGAAGTGTTACCTTCAGCGATTTCATGCCAGAAGGTTTCATAATACTTGTAGCCGAAGTAGATGTTTTCTTCGTAATCCATGAAACGGATACCGGAGAGCTGAGTTCCTGGGAGACCAGTGAGATAGCAATCCTTGGCGTTTTCGGAATTTGGATAACGACCGACAAAATCGCCTGGAGTATCAGCATCTAAGGAACCATATCTGAACTGACGGCCGGTAGAAGTATTCTGCCAGGTTGGGTCAGCAGTGAAGTCCTTTTCATATTCAAGGGAAGCACCACCAGATGGGTTGATCTTACCGGCTAAGATGCCACCGACGGCATTGATACCGGCAGAGTGGATACCTGGACGACCGAACCAAACGATAGCGTTGATGCCAGCATCCTTTTCAAGGTTGTAGAATTCAAAAGCGTGAGAGGAGTTGAAGGTGACGATAACC
>CACXYG010000022.1 GCA_902771745.1 uncultured Erysipelotrichaceae bacterium
GCTGGAGCGCAGGAAGCTTTCCGGCATCAGCAAGCGGAGCGCAGGCAGCCTGAAGCTGCGCGATAGTGTATGAAGGTGCGGTAGTTGGAGCGGCAGGCGCAGTCGGCTGAGGCATTACAGGCGCAGTCTGCACAGGCTGCTGTACCGGTATGGAATACTGCGGCACAGCAGGGGCGTTCTGAGGAATAGCCGTAACTGTCGGCTGCGGAACAGCGAGTGCAGGCTGCTGTTCAGCCGTGCCCTCATTTGCAAGAAGCTGCGCGATCTTCGCAGCTGTCTCCGGTGTAGTTTCGATAGTCATTTTGATAGTGTTCATAGTTGTTTTCCTCCGGAATTTTATTTGAGCACCATTTACAGGTGTCTCCATTGTTCCATCTACATCCAGTACAACCGTCAACCTCTTGTGCTTACCTATCGAAGTCTCTGATTATCCATTCTATGGTGAAAGTGATGATCCATACGAAGATGACGACGAATTAAAAGATGACTTAGACAGAGTCATGAATGGTAATGGTGCTACAGATACCTTATATTGGGAATCTTTAGCTTCCTACTATAAGACATCCTCCTTTGGTTCTTTAAATCTCAATATCACCATTGCCGATGTCTATGAAACTGGTAAGACCGCTTCTCAGCTTTATTCAACCACCTGTGACGGCTCTTCTGTCATCCTTCAGTCTGATAAATATGTTCAGGACGCCTTTGATAACTACAAGAGTGAGAATCCAACTGTCGATACCAAGATCTATGACAATGATTCTAACGGTTATATCGATGGTATCATCGCCATCTATTCTGCACCTAACGCTACCTCTAGTCGCTCCATTGCCGAAGTTGATCCTGATGGAGAACTCTTCTGGGCTTATTGTCATTGGGTCAATCAAGGTGTCAGTGGTAACGTCAACAATCCAATTCCATCCGCGTACTTCTGGGCCAGTTATGACTTCTTATATGAAGGTCCAAACTGTAAACCTGGTGGCAAGATCGACTCTCATACCTTAACTCATGAATTCGGTCATATGATGGGCCTTGATGATTACTATGATTATGATCAGTCCAAAGCTCCTGCAGGTTGCTGTATCATGATGGATAGCAACATTTACGACCATGACGCTTTTTCTAAATTAGCATTAGGTTGGTTAGACCCATATGTCGTTACTGATACTTGTACCATCACCTTAAAACCAGCCACCACTTCTGGTGAATGTATCATTCTTCCTGTCCCTAATACATATAATGGCACTGCCTTTGATGAATATATCTTGATGGAATTATTCACACCAGACGGATTAAACGAACTTGACTGTACAACCGCCTATTCCAATCAAGAAATCGGTTATAACCAAGCCGGTGTTCGCTTATGGCATGTCGATGCCAGAATCGGCTGCTTCGAAAATTCGTATAGCAATCGTAAAGGCTGGTATGAATCTGACGCCTACTACGCAACTCAGTCTACCGTCAAATCCGGCACTTCAAACAACAAAGAATACTACTATTTTGTCGCTGCTTCTAATACTAAGGCTTATTGCACATCCTTAGTCTATAAAAAGGATAAAACGGATACTGGTTATGAATTACTTCATTTAATTCAGGCCAGCAAGAAGACTAACCTTTGTAGCAGTGTCTCCACCGCTAAGAATTCGGATTTGTTCACCACGGGTAACACCTTCAATCTCGCCGACTATAAAGCCCAGTTCCCTAACAAGACTAAGATGAACTCTGGTAGTGAACTGCCTTATAGTGTCAGCTTCACCAGTGTCTCTGCCACCTCCGCTACGATCTCTATCACCAAGACTAACTAAGACATATGCAGCCGCTATTAAGCGGCTGTTTTTTATGATTCAAATTAAAAATTTGTAACCTACATTTCAACTTATCATGTAGGTTACAAATAGCAAAATATAATTGTTCATCGATGTTTTCATAAATTAAAAACTTTTCAAGCGTATGGAAAAGTTTTTAATCTATACTTTTGCTAACTCTTTACTTCTTTTTACACATGCCTTGTAACACTTGGTAATAGCTTCCTTGAACTGATTTTCTCTTAACTGATTCAAACCAGCAATGGTAGAACCACCTTTCGAACAGACATTGTTGATTAAAGTATCGACATCTTCATGACTATCTAAAGCAAGAAGACAAGAACCGATAATCGCCTGGAAAACAAGATCATAAGAGGACTTGTAATCTAACCCAGATTGCACACCTAAGTCGATGAAGTTCTTCGCAAACTCAAATAAATAAGCAGGCATCGATCCATTTAACGGAATGACTTCATCAATCAATCTTTCTTCCATAACGACATAATTACCAATAGAAGCAAAGATTGTTTTAATCTCATTAATATGTTCTTCTTTGTTATAGGCAAGAGTTGTTGCAGCCTTACCGATCAAAGCGGGAGTGTTAGGCATAGCTCTGACAATGGTTGCACCTGGAAAGATTGTCTCTAAATAAGAAATATTTTTTCCTGGAGCTAAAGAGATAATCGTCTTATTGTTAAAGTCTAAATCCTTAATCTTTTCAAAGACGGAATCATAAACCTGAGGCTTGATGGCAAGAACAATAATTTGACTATCTTCACATAAGGCGCGTTCATCGCTGGCCAAAGATAAACCAAGATTGGTGTAATTTTCTTTGGTAGCGTCACTAGGTGCATAAAAAGAAATATCTTCTTTCTGATAAACGTTCTTAGATAAGATTCCTTTGAGAATAGAAGACCCCATGTTTCCTAAACCTAGGAAACCAATCTGAAATTGATTGTTCTTATTCATCATGTTTGATCCTTTCTTGATTAGAGAAGGTGAATATCAAGTTCTTCGGCTTTCTTTTTATCTTCATCAGACCATAAAGATGGATGAACCTCACCGATATGAGCCTTTTCTAAAAAGTACATACAAAGACGAGACTGACCAATACCACCACCGATGGATAATGGTAGAACATTCATGATGATATTCTGGGTATAAGGAGAGAAGAGTTTCACTTCTTCATGTTTGGCTTTTAACTGTTCCTGGATAGATTTCGCATCGACTCTGATACCCATAGAGGAAATCTCAAAAGCACGATGTAAGATAGGATTATAAAGGAGGATATCACCATTTAAATTCCAGTCATCATAGTCAGCAGCTCTACCATCATGTGGTAGACCATCCTTTAATGGCCAACCGATACGATATAAGAAGACGGCATGGTATTCTTCAGTAATCTTATTTTCTCTTTCCTTACGAGAGAGATTTGGATATCTTTCTTCTAATTCTTCAGTAGAGATAAAAGTGATTTGATCAGGAAGTTTCTCATTCAAGCAAGTATACTTCGCATTAACTTCTCTTTCTTCATCCACAACCGCTTTATAGATCAACTTAACGGTATCAAACAAGAAATCTAGGTTACGATCCTCTTTAAGGATGACCTTTTCCCAGTCCCACTGGTCCACATAAATAGAATGAAGATTGTCTAAATCTTCATCTCTACGGATGGCGTTCATATCAGTATAGATACCTTGGCCAACCCCAAAGCCATAATTATGAAGCGCGTTTCTCTTCCATTTCGCCAAAGACTGAACAACCTGAATGTTGCCATTTAAATCCTTAGCGGAGAACTCAACCTTTCTCTCCACACCATTCAAATCATCGTTTAAACCAGTGTTCTGGAAGACAAAAAGAGGAGCCGAAACACGAGTCAGGTTCAAAGCGGAAGCCAATTTCTTCTGGAATCCATCCTTGATGAACTTGATCGCTTTTTCCGTCTCTAATAGTGAGAGTTTGTTATGGTAATTTGTAATGTTGAAAATCATACGTAAATCCTTCTTGGAAACTCAAATATTATATAGAGTATAGTGAAAAATACCAAATTAAAAAGCACCAGACTACAAAGAATCTGATGCTGATAAATTAATGTTTCCTGATTCTACCTTGTAAAGAATGAACGCGGATAGAACCACCCTGACTCTTCACCAAGCCTTTAGCATGATTGATGGCTTCTAACTGGGTATCAAATAACTTGATGGCTTTTTCACCATTGGCAAGCTTGACTTGCCATTTTCCAGATGGGAAATGCTTTGAGATATGATAGGTTCTTGCACCATCTTTATATTTATTGTTAGGACGGGTAGCTGGAATGGTCGTCGTTGTCTTCTTGACTGGTTTGATCTGCGTCGTTGTCGATTTTACCTGACTAGGTTCCGGATCAGATTTCACCTTCTTGGTGATGACATGAATGGTACCAGTATTGGTGGTATAAGTCTCGGTGACTTCCTCATAACCATCATCTCTTTTGACAATTTCCTTCTTGTTGATTGGCTCCATATTGGTACCATCACCAACATGGCCGATCACCTTATCTTCCATGATGATGGCATCTGTGACTGTCTTTTGTTTTTGTTGTTCTTCATCGACTGCTTCTTCTAGTTCAATCTCTTCACCCTCATCATCGTCATAGCCTTTAAAGAAGTGACGAGAAATCAAATTGAGTAACCATAATAGGAAAGCAATCACATAAGTAACTGCAATCATAATGACGACAACCAGAAGAATTCTTACAACATCACTACCATCACCAAACATGCTGTACCAATCGTAATAGATAACACCATCGGTTCCCTGGACAGGCGCAAACTTCAATTCGACATTGAGCATATAGAAGATGGCGTAGGCAACCAATGGAATAACACCCAAAGGAGTCCATCTGAACTTCAAGGTAGGTTCGACCATACAAAGGCAGAAGTTGATAGCAGCAAGAAGTGGAACAAGCACGTGGACTAAGAAGTAAACACCCGCAATCAAAGTGACCGGATCATCACCATTACTAGCAGCAACTGGCATCAGATAGACGAGAGTTACCAAGAAGGTCACCATCACAGAGACAACGGCTGTGTAATGTAGTATCAACAGCCATAACGGCAGTTTGTTTTCTTTCTTAAATTCATAGTAGAACTGATAAGGAATCATCATCAAGGCTGTGATACCAAGGAAGGTATTAGAGAGAATGGTGAAAAATAAAAAAGAAGCTGCACCAGTATCTCCAAAGGCGTTCTCCGTGAAAAATCCGAAGACATTAAAAACCACGCCTACCGCTACCAGTACGACGCTGAGTGCGTTAAGACCGAGCGAAACAAGATTCAGGACTCTTGATTTGTTCATGGATGAAAATTCCTCACGCAAATATCATACCAAAAAGAACGTAGTCTTTTTACACTCGAAAAACATTTTTCGCAAAATGTTTTTTAGGCTGAGCGAACAAAATTTTAAGACGACTGTTCACAATCAAAAAGAAATGAGCATGTAAAGGGGTTACAATCATTTTTGTTTTCTAAATTACCACTGTTTTTGTTTTCGTTTATGATTGTTTTTGATTATTTACCAAGGTTAAAAATAGGATTTATCAATCTCACGTTCAATTCATCACTTAGATGATGAAATGTGATATTGTATGTGTATTCCAAACCGAAAAATTATGAAAGTTATCGCAATTGATCTTGGAGCAACCAGCGGACGCGTCATGACCGTAACTCATGAAAACAACACGTTTTCTTACGTAGAAAACGCTCGTTTTCTCAATAAAGTCTATGACGATAACGGAACATTGAGATGGGATTTTGAATACCTGATGGAAAATATCCTTTCGGGTATTGAAAAAGCATTGAAAGAAAACCCGGATATCGCCTCTATCGGCATCGACACCTGGGGTGTCGATTATGGCTTTATCAAAGATGGTCAATTGGTCGCTGATCCTATCTGCTATCGCGATACAAGAACCTTCCGTGTACAATCTGATTTACTCAAAAGAATTCCTTTTGAAGATATCTACAAAAGAGTCGGTATCCAGAATCTACACTTCAACACCATCTATCAGTTAGCAGCCGAAAATATCGACTTTGCTACTATCGATACCTTCTTGATGATTCCTGATTTGATCGCCTATCGCTTAACTGGCAAAGCCAGATTAGAAGAGACCAACGCTTCCACCACTTCTCTCTATTCCCAAAAAGAAGGAAAGATGGACTCCGTCTTATTAAAAATGATCAATGTACCAGAACGAATCTTCCCTGAGATGATTCATCCTGGCGAAGAATATGGAAAACTGAAAAAAGAATACCTTCCCGAAGGTATCCATAAAGACATTCCTGTCATCGCTGTCTGTACACACGATACTGGAAGTGCAGTCCTGGGAGCTAATGGCAAAGGTAAATTTGCCTATATCTCCTCTGGCACCTGGTCTTTAATCGGTACCGAATTAAACAAACCCATCATCAACCAAGAGAGCTTAACAGCAAACTTCACCAACGAAATCGGATATCATTCCACCATTCGTTTCTTAAAGAACACAATGGGTATGTTCTTATGTAACCAGGTCAGAGACGATTATGAAAAAAATGGTGTTCACTTCAGTGTGAAAGATATTGCCACCTTGGTCAACGAAGCTGAAGACATCGACACGTTCTTAGCTGTCGATGACCCCATCTTTGAGACACCTAGCGATATGCTTTCCAAAGTCGCCGCCTATTGTGAAAGAACCAACCAAGCCTTCCCCTCCACTCCTGGTCAGATGCTCAAAGTCATCTATAAATCCATGGCCTTGACCTATAAGAAGATCATCGCCAAATTAGAAGTCCTCGCCGATGAAAGAATCCGTTCCATTCTCGTCGTTGGTGGAGGCAACCAAGCCACGATATTAAATCAATACACAGCTAGCGCCTGTGGTATTGATGTCATTACCGGTCCTAGTGAAGCCACCGTCTTAGGTAACAGTCTAGCGCAACTGCTTGCCTTAGGTGATATCGCTTCTGTCGAAGAAGGAAGAGAAGATCTCACTCGTTCTATCGAATCGAAGATCTATCGTCCACAAGAACTCGACTACTGGGACAGACAATACCAGACTTATCTACTTCGCTGTATGTCATAGCAGAGACGTAAAAGGGAAATTATATGTAATGTTGTCTACTCAATGAAAGGTAAAGAATTATGAAAGACATTTTAACTGCTCCATTCTTAATCGAATTCGAAAAAACGGCTTCTAATATGTACCGTTTGGGATGGGATGAGAGAAATGGTGGTAACATCTCTTATATGCTTGATGAAAAAGAGGTTGCCGAATACTTAGATCTCAATCATGTCATCCGTGACATCCCCTTTGCTGGTATCCAGTCTTCATCCTTAGATGCTAGACCAGTCGCCGGCAAGATCTTCTTAGTCACCGGTACTGGAAAGTACTTCAAGAACGTCGAATCTGATCCAGAAACCAATGCTGGTATCATCCGTATTGCCAAAGACGGTAGCCATGCAGAACTCTTATGGGGTTACAAGGATGGTGGTAGATTCACTTCTGAATTACCAGCTCACTTGATGTCCCATATGGCAAGACTTGCTGTCGATCCTGAAAACAGAGTCGTTATGCACTGCCATCCAACCAACACGCTTGCCATGACCTATGTCCATCCATTAGATGAGAAGTCCTTCTCTCACACCTTATGGACCATGTCCACTGAATGTGTAGTCGTCTTCCCAGAAGGTGTCGGTGTCTTGCCTTGGATGTTATGTGGTACCGATGAAATCGGTGTTGCCACTGCTGAAAAGATGCACGACTTCCGTATCGTCTTATGGACCAACCATGGTATCTATGGTGCCGGTAAGACCTTAGATGAAACCTTCGGTTTGATCGAAACCGTCGAAAAGGCTGCTACCATCTATAACATCATCGGTACAAGACCAATCTTAAACAACATCTCCGATGAGAATATGGCTGAACTCATCCATATCTTCCATATCGAAGATACTGTCCGCTGGGATTTCTTAGATCTTCCAGAAGATAAAAAGCATTAAAGGCAAAAGAGTTCTTCTTTCACAACAGTGAGGGAAGAACTCTTTTTCTATTTTTTGATACGACTGGTATATGGAGCAAAATTGTAGTTGAAGATATAACTGCCATATGCTTCTTCTGGTACATAGATATCCGCACTACATCCATCTAGGAGATAGGCACCGATATTGATGCTTGCCGGATTTTTATTTTCGAGATAGATTTTTTCTAAAGAAGAACATCCATCAAAGGAATAATCATAAAGATAACGAATGTTATCCTGAATCTTGATGGTCTTGATATTGCTATGGAAAGCAAAGACATCGGCATTGAAGGCAATAACCTTCTTTCCTTGATAACGATAAGGAACGATCATGTTCTCTTTTTCATTGGTAATTGAGGTGATGATATATCGATCATCCTGTAATTGATAGGAAAAACAATCTACATCTGAGTTATCACCATCTTTATCTTCTTCATTTTCTATGATTTCAGGTTTTTCAGGATCAACAATATTGGTAGCGGAAACATCATCAATCGCTAACTTGATATCTTTGATCAGCTGCTTGGTGTTAGTGATAGCACCAGCATCATTGAGATGGAAATTGGTGTCATAGAACCACTCAGAATCCATGATAGAGTTATGAGGGTTTCCTAATATTTCAAAGTTCAGCTTTTCATTTAAGAAATCATAATAACTATCTAATTTACTTTCATCTTCGACTGCTAGCCTGTTCATCGGTGCAAAACGATAATACATGCTAGCTCCTTTGCTTCTGACATAAGAAGCAAAGTCATTCACATAAGAGATAAAGTCATCTTTTAACATATTGGTATCAAAAGATATGGCCATAGTTGGGTCAACTTGATTACTCATGACGTTATAGGTAGCTAAACCATCTTTGATATCTCCATATTTATCAAAACTGGATTTCTGATAGATTGTGTCATCTAACTTGATTTTCTCTTGGAACGTGAATTTGAATTTCGAACGAGAAAAGTCATATAAATCACCATACATTCTCTGTCTGATATCATGACTTAAAAGCCAGAAAGAGGAAAAATCACCATCCAGAGCCTGCCATAAAGAAGAGCCGTTATAATACATAGATAACGTCTGAATATTCTGTTCTGGCATAAAGACAACAATGTCATCTTTATTGATTTTGGCTTTGGCAAAATCAAGCATGACATTGCTGCCTAAAGAAGCATACATACCAAAATCAATGACCTTATAGTTAGAAATATTCTCTTCAATCAAAGAAGACTGAACACCAAACGGAATAGAAGAACCGCCAACTAAGATGATGCGTTTACCTTCCCTCTCTTTGAGAAGTTTAATCTTCTCCTTCATCTCACCTAAGAAGGTCTCATCATAAACACTTGGCAACACAAAAGCATTAATACCAATGGTAAGTGGGAAGGAAAGTGTAGAGAGAACTAGAATTGCGCTAAGTGAGATGATCAAACCTTTCTTTTTCATATGTTAGAACTGGAAGTAAATAAATCCACTTTCTCCATTACTCGCCAACTGACTCATCCAACAGAATCCAATCATCAAAATCAAAGAAACATATAAGGTAAGAGTAGAGAAAATCTGTTTGGTATTGTAATTACCTTCTTCATCTGGTTTGAAATTCAGTCTTGGAAGATAAGGGATAAAGACAAAGATTGCTAGAGTCAAAACAACTCTGAGAACCGTTGTCGCACTGGTAAAATACTCCAATCCATTACCAGAGATGAAAGAAGTGAAGATACGAGCGTAAACCAAACCTGCAGATTGAATATCACTAGCACGGAAGAATATCCATGTACAGCAAATAATAATGAATGTGAAAGGAACAGAAATAAAGTTAACAACTTTCTTTCTTATTTCCGTCTTGTTTTTAAATCTTTCGAGCGGTTTTTCAAGGAGAATCTCTAAACAGATCAATCCACCATTTAATAAACCCCAGATGACATAATTCCAACTAGCACCATGCCAGAAGCCGGAAACCAAGAACACAACCATGATATTGAATAAATGACGAGAACGAGAGCAACGAGAACCACCCATTGGAATATAGATATAATCCGTCAACCAGGAATTCAAAGTGATATGCCATCTGCGATAGAATTCTCTGACGCTCTTAGAAAGATATGGATGATCAAAGTTCTTGGTTAAATGAATACCAAGAAGATGAGCAGCACCGATCGCAATATCGCTATAACCAGCAAAATCGCCATAGATCTGAATGGCAAAGAACATCGTAGCTATCAATAATGATGCACCACTAGCGTCGGCGATATTGCCATAGATAGAAGCGACAAAAACACCTAAGAAATCAGCAATCACAATCTTCTTCACAAAGCCGCTGATCAAATACTGGAAGCCATAACTGAAGCATTCAGAATCAATCTTTTTGATGGCTTTTAATTGAGGAATTAGATTATTTGGTCTTTCAATAGGGCCAGCTACTAACTGAGGAAAGAAGGAGACGAACAAAGCGTAATACCCGATATGTCTTTCCGCTTCGAATTTACCTCGATAGACATCAATGACATAAGAGAGCGTCTGGAACGTATAAAACGAGATACCGACAGGAAGAATCAAATTCAATACAGAATAAGATGCATTACCACCAAAGAGATTGACTAGAGAAACAACGGAAGTAACAGCAAAATCTAAGTATTTAAAGACAAATAAGGCGCCTAGAATCAACACGAGAGATAACACTAATAAGAAGACTTTTAATCCCTTCTTTTGACTATTTTGAATGCCCAGAGCGGCAAAGAAAGAAACCAGTGTTGTACCTAGAATCAAGAAGATCAAAAAGACGTTATGATACGCGTAGAAGAAATAACTTGCTAGCAACAAGAAAGCCCATCTTGCTTTATGCGGAAGAATCCAGTAAATCAAGATAACCAAAGGAAGATAGATCAGGAAAATAACACTATTAAAGTTCACGTTTCCCTCCTCTGATTACAAGATAGATCAATAAGAAAAGAGCGATGCTGCCAAAGCCTAAAATGGAGTATACCAAATCATATTGCATGAAATAGCAATAAAGTCCTCCTGCCAGCATAGCTGCGATAGCGCAGATGGAACTTACTAAACTTAATCTCTTCCAGACGAATGAAATCAGTGCAAGTAAGAAAGCCACTACGTAGATAATGATAGCCACAATCATAACCAAAACTATTGTATCATACAACGAAAAGAGAGTATTTATCTTTTGTTAAGGAAAGTAACAACTCTTTTATAATCCATTTGAGTTTTTATTATTAAAAGCCTCCTTAATCACTTAAGAAGGCTTAATTTTAATTAAAGAGCGCAAGCGATGTCATGACAGCCATAGGTGAGAACGTGTTCTTCACCATTTGGTAAAGTCACCTGACAGGTTGTCGACATTGGAACATCGACATGAAGTTTAAACTGACCTTCTTCCTTCTTCCAGGAGAGATTGATTCTTCCATAAGGAGTAAGTGTAGAAGTCTCAACACTTGTGATATCACCACCAAGAACTGGCTTGATTGCAAACTTCTTATAACCAGGTTCTACAATTCTTAAACCAGCAATTCTGGTATATAAGAATTCACCGACAGAACCAGAGGCATAATGGTCAAAGGAAACCATGTTACCAGTACCATCCTTAGACGGTCTACAAGTGCCATCAGCAAGCATACCATCAAACTTCTCCCAGATGGTGGTACCACCAACAGAGACGTTATATAACCAGGATGGAGCCTTGGTATTTAAGAGCATCTTATAAGCGACATCCTCATAACCGTTATCGGCTAAGACAAACAAGATATAAGGCGTACCTGGGAAACCAGTACCGATACAATAATCATTCTTCTCAATCAAAGCAACCAGGTTCTTTAAGGCATTTTCTTTATCCTGACCTTCAAACATATCAAAGGCTAAAGGTAAAACATAACCAGTCTGGAACTCCTCTTTCTTGAGTTTACCATCGCTGGTGAAGACAGAAACATAAGCGTCTTTGACCTTTTCAGAGAGTTTCTCATAATACGCCTGATCTTCTTTCTCACCTAAGATTGAAGCGATATGAGCAAGCAATTGAGAACATCTTCTTAACGAAGCTGTAGCCGTATATTTCGAACGCTTCTGCCAAGCGGACATCTGATCGACATCCGGAGAGACCCAATCGCCAAAGTGGAATAAGGCTGGCGTATGCCAGATATAACGATACTTACCAACACCCCAGATATTCGCCCAGAACTTCTCAGCTTTGACATACTTCTTCATATTGGGGTAGAAAGACTTCAGGATATCAAGATCACCATAGGCTTCGTATAACGCATAAGGAACCGTCAAGATGGCATCACCCCAGAAGTCGATGGCCATCTTTGGCATGATGGCTGGGAAACCATAACC
>CACXYG010000023.1 GCA_902771745.1 uncultured Erysipelotrichaceae bacterium
AACGGGGTGAATTCCTCATGAAGGATAATTAAAGTGGAAGAATGAATGTTTCCTTTTAATGTGAGTTTGTAGCCTTGAAGAGACTCATTAGATGGCATTGGTAGAATCTCCAGTTTCAGCGCTGGCGATATTGGATGCAATCTGATTTACTTCATTAGATTCTGGTTTATCAAGCTTGCTATTATCATCGATTTCATTACGATAGAGAAGTTTGAGCAAGATCGGTGTAGCAAAGCTGGAAACGAGGATCAAGAGAAGACAGAACATCATGATCTTATTATCGATAAGACCGCTATCGACGCCCTTTTGGGCACAGACAATCAAGATTTCCGCTCTGGCCATCATACCGATACCAAACTTCAAAGAGTCGTGGAACTTATAACGGAAGAGAAGACCAGCACTAGTACAACCGATAACCTTACCAAGCATACCAACAACAACCCAAATCAGACCAAAGACCAAGAAGGAGATAAAGGCTGGATCAGCAAAGTTGAAGTCAGACTGGTATAACGACATGGCGATCGAACCAAAGAAGATTGGACCAAAGAGATAGTTACAAGTCGTCTCAGCTCTGTGGTCGATATAACCGTGAGCAACCGTGCTAGAGAGAATCAAACCCATCAAGTAAGCGCCGGTGATATCGGCGATATTGAAGAATTCAGAAATGTAGGCCCAGATGAGACAAAACGCAAGAGAGAGGATGACGATACGGATGTGGTGTGGATATTGGCTGCCTAAGTAGTTGAATAACTTTCTGGTGAAATAACCAACACCGACAGTCAAACCGAAGTACACGACCATGAAGAGGATGATGAAGAGGATGGATAAACCAGTGTTAGAAGACTGACCCATGGCATTAACAACCATCGAGGCAAAGTCATTACCGCTGGAAGAAGAACCGCTTAAGGATAAGACTAAGGATAAGACGATGATACCGATGACATCATCGATGATGGCAGCAGAGACAAGACAAGAACCGACCTTGGTATCTAATTTGCCGAGTTCTTTTAAAGTGGCGACAGTGACGGAGACGCTGGTAGCCGTCAAGATGACACCATAGTAGAGTTCACGGAAGATATTGATTTCATTACCGGCGATAACATCGAATAAATAAGTCATACCGAAGGCAAGAAGCATTGGGGTAAAGACACCAAAGAGTGCCATGGTCAAAGCGGCTGGACCCACTTTCTTGACTTTCTTTATATCCGTTTCAATACCGGCGGAAAACATGATAAGAATGATACCGATCTTGGCAAAAAAGCCAATACCGTTATTGGTATAATCGGTTAAGATCATCTGGTTTGGGATAAAGTAGATCAAACCGACCACCAAACCGGCAACAAGATAGCCGATAACCTGAGGAACTTTCAGTTTTCCTAACAAAAGAGAGAAAACCTTGGAAAGTAATAAAAGCAAACCCAAAGGTAAAAGAACTTCATAAGCCTGTGGATTACTATCCACCGGAATCGTAACTAAAGTATTCATAATCGCCTCCAAAAACAAAATCTATTATAAAACTTTAATTCTCTGAAATATGTGAAACCCCTTACTCTATTAACAAATAATGGCATTTATCATTAAAAATTGAGCAAATAGGCCTCAAAAGCGATGAAAGTCGCTATAATACTTAAGTCGAGGTAAACAAAATGGAAAACTATCATGATTATATGGTCAGAGCTATGGCTGCTGACAAGCAGATTCGCGCCTTTGCTATCACCAGCAAAGATTTAGTCGAATACGCCAAAAACATTCATTCCTTATCTCATTTAGCGACCGCCGCCTTGGGTAGATTACTCTCTGCTGGTTTGATGATGGGCGATATGTTAAAGAGCAAAGATGATTTATTGACCGTTCAGTTTATGGGTGATGGCCCATTAAAACATATTTTGGTGACTGCGGATTTTAATGGTAATGTCAAAGGTTATGTCTCTAATCCAGCCGCTGACTTGCCATTGAGAGAAGATGGTCATCTAGATGTCGGAAAAGGTATTGGTAATGGTAACTTAACGGTTATCAGAGATTTCCATATGAAGGAACCGTATTCTTCTACCATCCCGCTTCACTCTGGTGAAATTGCCGATGATTTAACCTACTACTATGCCCAATCCGAACAGATTCCTACCAGTGTTGGGCTTGGTGTTTTGGTCAATCCTGATGGCAGTGTGAGTTGTGCGGGTGGTTTTATTGTTCAGCTCATGCCATTTACCAAGCAGGAAGTCATCGATAAGTTATCCGATAACTTAAATGATATTCCTACGGTTACTGAGGTCTTAAAAGAGGGTAAGACACCAGAAGATCTTTTGAAGATTGTCTTACGTGGTTTTGATATTGAATTTACCGGCACAAAGGATGTTTGTTTCCACTGCGGTTGTGAAGAACGTAAGGATAATATCATCGCTACCGTTGGTAAAGAGGAATTGAATGAAATGATCAAGGAAGGTAAGGAAGTCGAAACCAGCTGTGCCTTCTGTGAAAAGAAATATAAGTTTTCGGTAGAAGACTTAATCCGTATTCGTGATTCTTTAAAAGATTAATTTTTTGATAAATTAAATTATTTGCAAAAATATGCAAACGAATAGTCCACAAAATGTGGACTTTTTTGTTGTTTTGTATTATTTTAATAATACCTATATTAAGGAGGTAATTTCTATGAGTATGAAAAAGAAATCAATTTTGTTATTAGCTGCCTTACCACTCTGCTTAGCCTCTTGTGGTACTGACTCTGCTGTCGCTTTACCAAATAATGGTACGGTCATTACTGACACGACTGCTGTTAAAAAACAATTAGCTCAGTCTATTGAAACCGAAGTCGATACTGGTGCTTTAGGTTTTAGTATTGATAACGCCCACTTCAATCTTGGTATGACCATGGAAAACAATATGACTAGTACGGATAACACTGCTGTTAAATCAACCATGGAATATCAATACAATGTCACAGATGTCACCTTAAAAGGTGCCATGAAGGGCTTAAAGAGCACCAATGCTAGCGATATTGCCGGTTCTTTGACCGGTTCTGCTAAGATCAAGGGTTCTGTAAAAATCAATGCTGGTGGAGCTAGTGCGGAAGACAACAAAGAAGAATCCGGTGCCTTTGGTATCTATTTTGATCACGCTTATACTTACTTTGATTTAAGCAACTTCGCCGATTTGACGGCTTCTAGCTCTATCGGTGCAAACGCTTCTGCTGCTTTAAGTGGTAGCGTCAGCTCTAAGATCAAGACGGTGTCTAACTTTGCTAAGGCAAACTTACCACTTGTCTCTGAAGAATCTTATAACTCTTTATTAGAATGGTTCACCAAGACTGGTGAAAATGAAGAGGGTGAATTCCGTGATCATGGCAATAACACCTATTCTTATTCTTTCACCATGGATGGTGATACGATCACTGAAAATATCAATGGTAATACCAAGAGCACTACAACCGAAGAGACTTCTTATTTACCAAGCGTTTCTAATTCTCTTACTGCCAGTAAGGATACCAGTCTTACCTATGCCATCATCTTCAATGATGAAGGCTTAGTCTCTGTTGGTTTTGCTGGTAAGGTTGGCGTGGAAGTGAAGAACTCTTCTACAGTTGCTGGCTATACCACTTCTACTAATGCCAATGTCACTATTGATCTTTCTGTCAAGCTCAGTTTCACGCATGGTAAGAACGTTGTTGTTGAAACGGTCTCTGATCCTGATCAGTATACCTTTCAAGGTGGTTTAGGCATTTAATAACCCTTGTCTTCTCACGTTTTTGTGAGAAGACAATTTTTTTAAAGAAACTCGTGTATGTATGAATATATTCCATTATCTTAAAAAGCAAAATGCTACTTTTTCAGAGACGGAAGTAAATAGGCTTGACGCGTTAGTCTTGTCATGGTTTTCTTATTACAATTACCCTGATGAGCTCTCCGACAAGCCTTTTATTGTCTCTGCTTTGAACAAAAAGGAAATATTAAAGGAAAAGAAATTTACGATTGAGGCCAGTGACGGCCCCAACTCTCGTAAATTGATTAA
The DNA here is from genome assembly GCA_902771745.1 of uncultured Erysipelotrichaceae bacterium. Lineage (GTDB taxonomy): Bacteria > Bacillota_I > Bacilli_A > RFN20 > CAG-288 > Enterosoma. The sequence goes on from CACXYG010000023.1 coordinate 4,006, forward strand.
GAGACTAGTGTCACATCCTCGTTTTAAGGATTTGAAGTTATCTGATTTTGTTCGTAAGACGGATATTCCCTCGACGACTCAATTTGCAGCGGTCACGATTGAAATTAATCCTAGACTTCATGTAATTGCTTATCGAGGGACGGACCCATCTTTTGTCGGTTGGAAAGAAGACTTTCTACTATCCTATAAAGAAGCCATCCCTTCTCATGACATGGCTTTAGACTATCTAGAGAAAGCCATGGAAAAATATGAGGGTGAGTTTATTCTTACCGGACACTCAAAAGGTGGAAATGTCGCTATTTTTGCTTTCTATAAAACCAGTGTGGAGAACCGAAAGAGAATCAAGGCTTTATACTCTTTTGATAGTCCTGGTTTTGCTTATGATTTTAAAGATGTTGAAGACTATCAAGAAGCCAATGACAAAGTTCATAAGATGATACCTAAATCATCTATTATCGGTATGTTCTTTGAAAAAGAACCGGATTTTGCTATTGTCGATTCTTCTTTTATCTTCATCTTCCAACATGATGCTTTTTCCTGGCAGGTCAAAGGAAATGATTTTAAATATAAAAAGAGAAGAACCAGGCAGTCCAAGTTTATTGCTAGCAGGTTTAACACCTGGGTAGAAAGTCTATCTTTAGAAGAAAAAGAAAAATTTACTGATCTGGTATTCGATCTCTTCTACAAGACAAAGGCGAACGATTTCTTTACCTTCTTATTCCAGATTCCTAAATATGGACCAAAGCTGATTTCTCTTTATAAAGGGCTCGATCTGGTCGATAAACTTTTCCTTAAGCGGATGGTGAAATCTTTCCAGAAGGCTTGGTTGAAGAAGAAAATTGATTTTGAAAATTGATTATTTCAATCAAGTAAAATGTTTTACAACCGTATATCTTTTTCACGCTTATATTATTGAAAATACAAAAAATGATTCATAGTAGTAAATTTTTTATTAAAAAATAATCAAAGTTATTGAAAACATTTAATTAAAGTCATAAAATTTTAATATGGAGGAATTATTATGAAGAATAATTTCAAAATTCAGATTTGTATGTTGGCTTTTCTTAGTCAGTTTTTGCTTTGTTCATATACTTCTACTCCTCAAATTACGTTGGAATGGCACGCATTTACAAAAGCAACGAAACGTTCGGATGGAACGGATGCGGGTGGCTTAGGTCATTCTTTTATTAAAGTTGTGAATGACTCCTCAAAATCTATTGAAATTGGTTACTATACACTTCCAGCAAACAGCTATGTAACTATTGGTTTATGGACTAGTGGAGCTGTTGGCAGTAGTAGTAGCAATTCTAGTTTTGCGCCTGCTATTGTGATGCAGAAAGTCTCAAATTTTAAACAGGGTGTTTTGTACAATGAAGAAAGATTGAAGTATACCATTCAAGAGAAAATGGAGGATGATATCTATGCTAAGATGACTCTGAATGATTCTGCTCTTGAAAAATTGAATCAGGTACTTGTTGATAAAAACTCTTCTTACAATGTAATCACTTATAATTGTGCAACATTCACTACTGAAATTTGGAATAAACTGAATGATACTACTTATTGGACTGGATGGTTTAGAAAACCATCCAACAATAAAGACGATATCTCAAACTATACACATTATGATGGAAATGATTCATTGTCTTATACTAATGCAGTTTATTATTATGATCAAACTGAAGGAGAATTATTAAGAGTATGAAGAATGATAAGAAAACAATTGTTTTATATGTTTGCAGTTATCTTTGTGCGTTAGTCTCTGTATTCTTCTATGGATTTGTTGGTTTTCCAAACAACACCTCAGGTGGCCCAGGTCTATTTGGTTTTGAATCCACACCAGGCAATGTCATATTGTTTGAAATCATTCCTTTGCTTATTGCTTTAGCCTTAACCTTTGCTTCCTACTTTATCTATCTTAGATTTTTGCCATTTCATAAGTTGAAAATTTTCTTAATTCCTGAAATTCTGATTCTTGTGGTTTATGCCATCTTATTTGCTTATAACCTTTTCATGCTGTTAAGTGTAACTGGATTTGTCTTTGATGCTGTATTGATGCCATTTAGTATCATTGTTCTTGGCTTTGGCATTCTTCCTCTTTGTCTTCATAAAGAACAAACTGTTAAAGAAGAAAAGCATGAATAATAAAAGCTCGTCAGCGGTTGCTGACGAGTTTTTATTATTATAGATCTAAAGTCTTGATGATTTCTTTTAGCGTGTCACTAGAAGAGCAAAGTTCTCTTTTTTCCTTAGCGGAAAGAGGTAGCTCAAGAATCTGTTCTACACCCTTAGCAGAAATGATGGCAGGGATTGATAAAGCAGAGCCAGTCAAATTATATTCACCATTTAATTCCACCGATACAGGGAGCATGGAATGCTCATTCTTGACGATGCATTCGGCAATTCTAGCTACCGATAAAGCAATGCCATAATACGTGGCACCTTTCTTGGCGATGATCTCATAAGCCGAATTTTTGACTTCTTCCTGAATCTCATTCTTTAGTGATTCATAATCCTGATAGCCTCTTAATTCAGCAAAGTCTTCCAAAGGCATACCTGAGACATTAGCAAATGACCAGGCTGGAAATTCACTATCTCCATGTTCGCCCATGATGACAGCATGAACGTTTCTCGTGTCGATCTGTAGTTTATCCGATAAGAGATATTTCAATCTGGCAGTATCTAATACCGTACCTGAACCAAAGACTCTCTCACGAGGGAATCCTGAAACTTTCAACGCTACATGGGTAAGAACATCAACGGGATTGGCAACAATCAGCAAGATACCCTCAGCTTTGACTTTGACCAATTCCTTGACGATAGAAGTCATGATTGCGGAATTCTTCTTGATGAGATTAAGTCTAGTCTCTCCTGGCTTTTGGGCAGCACCAGCAGTGATGATGATAAGTGAGGCGTCAAAGATATCTTGATATTCGCCAGCATAGATCTTCATTGGATTGGAATAGGGTAAGCCATGGGCAATATCCATGGCTTCTCCTTGGGCTTTATCCTTGTTGGCATCAACTAGGACAAGTTCGTTATATAAGCCTTTCTGCATCAGGGCAAAAGCGATGGACGCTCCGACAAATCCCGCCCCGATGATGGCTGCTTTTCTATTATTTAACATGATTAATTCCTCCTTATTGCATCTCTATTGTAACTAAAAAAGGAAAATAAAGGGGGAAAAACGCTCAAGAAAAAATCCGCAGGTGCATGACCTGCGGATTAGGTTTATCGATTAGTCAACCTTTGGACCAGCGGCAACTAAGGCCTTACCGGCATCATTGGTTTCGTACTTGTGGAAGTTCTTGACAAATCTGGAAGCGAGATCCTTAGCCTTGACTTCCCAATCTTCCTTGTTGGCATAGGTGTCTCTTGGATCGAGAATCTTAGCATCGACACCTGGAAGTTCAGTTGGGACTTCGAAATCGAAGTGTGGAATCTTCTTGGTGTTGGCCTTTAAGATAGAACCATCTAAGATGGCATCGATGATACCACGGGTATCCTTGATGGAGATACGCTTGCCGGTACCATTCCAACCGGTGTTGACAAGATAAGCCTTGGCACCAGATTTTTCCATCTTCTTGACTAATTCTTCAGCATACTTGGTTGGATGTAATTCCAAGAAAGCCTGACCGAAGCAAGCGGAGAAGGTTGGAGTTGGTTCAGTGATACCACGTTCTGTACCAGCTAACTTAGCGGTGAAACCGGATAAGAAATAGTACTTGGTCTGTTCTGGAGTGAGGATGGAGACTGGAGGTAAGACACCGAAAGCATCAGCGGATAAGAAGATGACGTTCTTGGCAGCTGGAGCATGGCTGATTGGCTTGACGATGTTGTTGATGTGATAGATTGGATAAGAGACACGGGTGTTTTCCGTGACGGACTTATCGTGGAAATCAATCTTGCCTGAAGCATCGACAGTGACGTTTTCAAGTAAAGCATCTCTGCGGATGGCGTTGTAGATGTCTGGTTCGGCATCCTTATCGAGGTCGATGACCTTGGCATAGCAACCACCTTCGAGGTTGAAGACACCATTGTCATCCCAGCCGTGTTCATCATCACCGATTAAAAGTCTCTTTGGATCGGTGGATAAGGTGGTCTTACCAGTACCGGAGAGACCGAAGAAGACAGCAGTATTTTCACCATTTAAGTCGGTGTTGGCAGAAGAGTGCATACTGGCCATACCCTTGAGTGGGAGGTAGTAGTTCATCATAGAGAACATACCCTTCTTCATTTCACCACCGTACCAGGTATTCAAGATGACCTGTTCGTGGGAAGTGATGTTGAACATGACGCAGGTTTCGGAGTTGAGACCTAATTCCTTCCAGTTTTCAACCTTGGCCTTAGAAGCGTTGTAAACAATGAAATCTGGCTTGAAGTTGGCTTCTTCTTCAGCGGTTGGACGGATGAACATGTTCTTGACGAAGTGAGCCTGCCAGGCGACTTCCATGATGAATCTGACAGCCATACGGGTATCCTTGTTGGCACCGCAGAAACCATCGACGACATAAAGCTTCTTGCCGGATAATTCCTTCTTGGCTAAATCCTTGACGGCTTCCCAGGCCTTTGGAGTGGCTCTGTGGTTATCGTTTGGATATTCTGGGCTAGTCCACCAGACAGTATCCTTGGAGTTTTCATCTTCAACGATGAATTTATCCTTAGGGGAACGACCAGTGAAGACACCAGTCATAACGTTAACAGCACCAAGTTCAGTGACCTGACCCTTTTCATAACCAGTTAAGGATGGATCAGTTTCTGCAGCGAAGAGTTCTTCGTAAGAAGGATTGTAGACGACTTCTTTGACGTCATTAATACCGTACTGACTTAAATCGATTTTCATTTTTTGTACTTGTACCCTTTCTATTAAATCTCTTTATGTATCACAGGTGAGCCTGTAATCATCAGTTGTAATTCTTCTCTAATGTGACTTCACCGCTGTTGAGGAAGACTTCTTGATCATTGAGTCTTACTTTCAGGGTTCCATCTTCAGCAATAGAGAGAACTGTTCCGTGTTGATCTTCACCATAATAGTTGAGATAGACACGTTTGCCATCAAGATAAGAATGGCTTTTTACGACTTCCATGAAGGAATCATCTCTATCAAGGAATTGTTGATAGAAGAGATCGAAATTCTTCATAAAGTTAGTCAAAACTACCCGACTATCATACACCTTAGAAGTGACCTGATGCAATGAGATTGCCTTAAAAGTTAAATCGGATGGAAACGACTCGTCGTTTAAGTTTACACCTATTCCAATGATGACTGCTTTAACGCCTTCTTCATGGATGGCTTCAAGAAGGATGCCCGTGCATTTCTTGTCCTGAATGATGATATCATTAGGCCATTTGATGCTAGAAGGTATGCCTTCTTCTTCTAAGGTCTTGACCATCGCCGCTCCACAAAGAAGAGGAAGTAGGTCAAGTCTTGAAGCATCGAGGTGATCTTTCAGAAGGATAGAGAAGACTAAGGAGGAGGAATCATCATTCCAGGTTCTTCCTAGTCTTCCTTTTCCTTTGGTCTGATGACCAGCCTGGACAACAGTCTGGTCATCGAGTTCTTCGTAATGATTTTTTAAGAATGTATTGGTGGAATCAATTTCTTCAAAATACAGATATTTGTGCATGAAATTAGCCAAGCATCTGGATCAGAAGACCAGCGGCAACGGCAGAACCGATGACACCGGCGACATTTGGACCCATGGCGTGCATGAGCAAGAAGTTGGATGGATCTTCCTTCTGACCGAGCTTTTGGACAACACGAGCTGCCATTGGAACGGCAGAGACACCAGCAGCACCGATCATCGGGTTGACTTTACCCTTGGTGATGACACACATCAACTTACCGATCAAGACACCACCGGCGGTAGCTAAGATGAAAGCAATGATACCTAAACCGAAGATCTTCAAGGTCTGTAAGGTTAAGAAGGTGGTACCAGTAGCAGTAGCACCAACAGTCAAACCAAGAAGGATGGTGACGGCGTAAAGAAGCGTATTGGAGCAAGCTTCAACAAGCTTTGGAACAACACCAGATTCTTTGACAAGATTACCCATCATCAAGCAACCGATTAATGGAGCACAAGATGGGACGATCAAGATAACGACAACCATAACGATGATTGGGAATAAGATCTTCTTGGTCTTGGAGACTGGCTTTGGCATTTCCATATGGATGGTTCTTTCCTTCTTCGTGGTGAGAAGTTTGATGACTGGAGGTTGAATGAATGGAACAAGAGCCATATAGGAGTATGCGGCAATGGCAATAGAGGATAGTAATTCAGGAGCGAGTTTGGTGGTAGTAAGAATGGCAGTCGGGCCATCGGCACCACCGATGATACCGATACTGGCAGCCTGAGTACCGCTGAAACCGAATAAATAAGCAAACATGAAGGTGATGAAGATACCGATCTGGGCAGCTGCACCAAGAATCATGGTCTTAGGATTGGAGATTAATGGACCAAAGTCTGTGGTAGCACCAATACCTAAGAAGATAAGACATGGATAAATTTCGTATTTAACACCGAGATAGAGAACACCAAGTAAACCTTCATATTCTGTGACTTCCTTGGGTTTGCCATCGGCCTTCATAAAGGTTTCCGTGACGCTTTGGAAGATACCAGTGCCTGGTAAGTTGGCAAGTAACATACCAACACCCATAGGAATCAACAGATATGGTTCAGCTTTCTTGAAGATAGCAAGGTATAGCAACAAGATAGCGATGAGGATCATGACCAAGTTCATCCAGCCACCTTCGCTGAAGAACTGGGCAATACCAGTGTTCTGGAGGAAGTTTAAGAAAAACTCTCCTACATTATTTGCAAGTAACATCATGGATGATTACCCTAAAACGACCAATACTTCTTTAGCGTTGACGCTCTGACCCTTGCTGACTTTGATATCGACGACTTTGCCGCCGAATGGAGCTTTGATTTCGTTTTCTAACTTCATGGCTTCTAAGATGAGTAAGACATCACCTTCCTTAACCATGTCGCCAACCTTAACTTTGACATCAAGGATTGTACCTTGCATTGGGGCATCAACTGGCTTACCTTCACCAGCAGCAACAGGAGCAGCAGCTGGAGCTGGAGCGGCAGCTGGGGCTGGAGCAGCGACAGTACCTTTGACGGTCTTGACTTCCGTTGGTTCGACTTCGGTAATACCCATGACTTTGACTTCGAAGGTCTTACCATTAACTTTAATGTTATAGATTCTCATGATAATTCTTTCCTTATTCTTTACTTGTTTTTGTTTTTCTTTTCATCATCGATCAACTTGCAGCTGATGACTTTGACATCTTCTTTTCTCTCTTTGCGGTAATCGAGAGTGGCGACTAAGACAGCAGCCATAGCGTCCTCATCGAGTTCCGTGCCATCTTTCATCTTGACGGTTTCTTTGACATCGAGCACTCTGATTTTATTGATGAGTGTCAAGATCAAAGAGATGACGATCAAGACGAGGAAGACGACTAAGATACAAAGAATAGATAATAAAGCGGCATCACCGAAGCTTTCGACATTCCACATTGCTAAACTCATCATAATGTGACGTTGAACTCCTCAGCTTCGAGGCCATATTTCTTCTTTAAGAAATTGACGGCAACGTTTTCAAATAAGGCGATAGAGAGAACATCTTCATCGCATCTAGCGATCTTCTTATACTCTTTCTTTAACTTTTCGAATTCTGGTTCAAGCTTATCAGCTGGACGATAGGTGATGACTTCATCATCACCGATGATCTTCTTTAAGATTTCTGGATCAACTGGTGCTGGAGCCTTACCGTATTGACCATGGAGATAATCCTTGATCTCCTTTGGAACCATTTTGTATCTTTCACCAGTGATGACGTTCATGACGGATTGCGTACCGACCATCTGGGAAAGAGGAGTGACAAGTGGTGGATAGCCCATGTCTTTTCTGACATTTGGAACTTCCTTCAAGACTTCTTCATATTTATCTAAGGCACCAGACTTTTCAAGCTGGGACATAAGATTAGATAACATACCGCCAGGAAC